>JAHEHB010000341.1 GCA_024644775.1 Deltaproteobacteria bacterium | reverse complement strand
GGACGTAAAACCGGCACTAAAACTGGCCAAAGCCGGTGGTACGGAATCGCCCGAGCAACGCGTAATTTCACTGTTAGCAAAGGCCGAGAAAGAGTTTGTCGCCCAACACCTGCTTACCCCGGTAGGGAATGCGGCCATGGAGACTTATCAGGAGATATTGAAGCTCGTGCCCGGGCACGAAGGTGCATTAAGCGGCATTAAGAGGATCAAGGAACAGTACATGGCGTGGGCCCAGGACGCTCGGCGAAAGGGGCGGTGGACGAAGGCGCAAACGCACATGGAGAGGGCGGCGACGGTAGATCCCTGGGACAGAGAAGTCGCTGAGATGTTGCGTCAAATCAAGGATGAAAAAAAATCGTGGAAGGAAACAGAGGCTCTGCGTAAATTGAAGGCAGAGCAGTTAAAGCAAGCAGAAAATTTGAAGATAAAAGCGGAGGCTTTGCGAAAGTTAGAGGCAAAGCAGTTAATAAAAGCGGAGCAGGAACAAGTCGTACCGGAGAACAAACCTGATACCGTGCCGTTAGATCCACTGGTTCGACGTAAGCAAGAAGTTGAGAACTTATTGACGAAAGCCCAACAACAATTCGAAGCGCAGCACTTGACCCAACCCGTGGGGGACAACGCCTGGGAGACGTATCAAGCGGTGTTGCAACTCGACCCGAACAACCGGCGCGCTGTGGAAGGCTTAGAAAACATTGCCGGAGGGCTCGAATCTCTGGCACGTGGAAAGCAGCAGAAAGGTGATTTGCCGGAGAGTTTGGCCATTGTCGAAGACGGTTTGCGTGTTTTGCCCAGCCATTCGGGTCTGTTGGCGCTTAAAGAAGAAATTGCCCGGCAGATGGAAGCCAAACGCGCAGCAGAAAAGGTAGAAGAACAGCCGGCGCAGACCAGTGACCGGGAGGCAGAACCCAAATCAAAGACCAAAAAGCGCCGCCGTGTCAAAACATTTGGATCGTTTTTTTGATTAATAAAAAAACAGGTTGGGCTTGAAAAGTCGAACCGGAGATTCAATTTACAGTGTTTTTTCTTCCTGCGAAACCGTCGCTGGGCTCGATTTGACTCGATATAGGGTTCGCTTGTTAGGGATCCCCAAAAGGAAAAAGTGAAAGGGAGGAGTAAAATGAAAAAAAAGAGTATGTTTGCGTTGGCGGCCGTCATCATGATTGTACCTCAGTTGGTCAGCGCCTTCGAGGTTGGGGTGCAGCCGCGGTTCAAAACCGGCGTAATGTACTACCAATATGAACAGGATGCATTCCAAAGTCCGGCCCGGGATCCACAGGGGTTGTTCCCCAACACGGCGAGTGACCTCAAATACAGCGATTGGATGCCGTTCGTGGGAGGAGGGCTGACGCTTTTCGCTCATCGCTTTTTCCTCGATTTCAGCATACAGTATGCTTTTAATGGAAAGGATAGCGACAACACTAGAAATCAGAACTTCCTAACAGCTGGTGAATTTATTACCACAGACTCAGTGCTCACGACTGAAGCAAAGAGTGAAACGGATATTGATCGTATCGAAGGGGCGCTTTCCGTTGGGTTTAAGGTGACCGACAACATAGCGCTCTTTGCCGGGTGGCTCAAGGCCGAGACGACTTTTGATTCGAACCTGAGGGGGGACATTGCGACGTTCCGTATTCCCAACTTAACGCCGATTCCTTTTTTGACCGGCACTTTCTCGGGTGACCTCAAACAAAAGTTAAATTATAACGGCCCTTTTGTGGGAACAAACTTGACGATGCCGATCAAGAAGGGCTTTCTGGACGGTGCCTTATCGGGACTTGTTTCCATCGCATTCCTTGACGGCGAAGTGGATCTGGATTTTAAGAACGTGCTTATTACCAATCGGCTTGGTATTACGATGCCGTTTGACCTTCAAAACGCTTCAGAGTCCCAAGGCCGGGGTAGTTTTAGTGATCTTAAGGGTGACACCATTGCTTTGGCACTCGGGTTGTCGTGGACCGGCTTTACGCCGGTGGAAGGCCTTACCTATTCCGTGGGTGCATACGGATATCGATATGACTTCAGTAGTAATGATTCAAATGAAACACCGGATTTCTCGGAGACCCAGATACGCTTCGATTTTGGCATCGCCTACGCCTTTGATATTTGATGCATTTATGGCTTGAATGCGAGGAGAAAAGATGACTTTAAAAAGATTACAGTATTTTGTGTTCCTGTTTATTTTAGGTTGTCTGTTAGCAATTATCCAACCCGGCATTGTGGGCGCTCAAGAAGCGCCGATTCTCTTCCCGGATGGGGATATCGGAACCATAACAGATCTGGTGCTCGAACGGCGGGGTGACAGGGCTGATGTCTACTTCCCGAATGTTTCCGCCGCTGCCGATGCCTTTCCGATCGTGGCGGTTCTGCAAGGGGCCGGCGTGGACAAGGGATTTTATTCCGGCTTTGGTACCCAGTTGGCGCGATTCGGGTTCGTGGTGGTGATCCCCAACCACTTCCAGGTCACCCCTTCGTTACCATTCCCCATTCTTTTTCCCGACCAGGACGAGATCCTGGACGTGCTCGCGCAGATGATTGTGGAGGACAATGACCCGGCTTCGCTGCTATTTGAAATAGTCGATACCGACCGCGTGGGTCTTGCCGGCCATTCGGCCGGCGGTGCAGCCGGGTTGTTCGCTATTAATGGTAGTTGCTTCCCGCCTTTCTGCACACCGATTCCGCCTTTCTTTTCCTTTATACTTCCAGAAGCTGTGCGGGTGGGGGCATTTTATGGCACAAATACCTGCGGTGTAGGCGGCGAGCTCAATGACCCTCGCTGCATCGATTTCGCCGGCTTTCCACCGAATCCAAGCGGCATGATCTTTGGAATCGATAATGTAAATATTCCGGTGGCGCTTGTCCAAGGCTCGAACGACGGCATTGGTACACCGGACGAGGCGCAAGCCACCATCGCCGTCTTTACCGGGCCGAGTAAGCTCCTCCCCATCGACGGGGCCAATCATTATGGCATCACCGATGTGAACAACCCGCCGGGTGCTGTACCCGATTTTAGCCCACAGATCATTCCGCAGGAGGTGTCCATCGAACAAATCGCTTTGGCGACCGGTGGATTTCTCAGCAAATTTTTGAGGGAGGGTGATCCGATACCGGGTGAGTTCCCGGTTTCCGCCTCTACCAAGCTCGATGTCGACAGTGAAGTGACTGTAAATAGCAGTCTGGTGTCTAAGGGTAAAACAGAAGAAAATTCAGTCGTTGATATCCATGGCCATCGCGATATCGTAAAACAGTTTTTGCCTGATCTCGTCCCGTCGTTATTTCCAGAAAATTCGTCTGAGGTCAAAATCAAAGTCAGTGATAAGGATCCACCCTTCGACAGTGACACGGCGGTGTTTTTTAAGGAAATAGAAATCGAAAAGGAGCAATCCGCCAGCTTTATCAACGGCGGCCCTTTCCACATCGACAAGCTCAAAGTAAAGAAAGGTGCCACGCTCAACCTGGGGGCAGGGACTTATTTCGTGAACGTGTTCGATATGAAGGATGATGATGCGCGGCTCAACTTAATAAGTACGCCCGTCGCGCTGCATATCGGCGATACGTTCAAAGTGGAATCGAAGCGACTGATCCTCAACTCCGGCGGTTCGGTTGACGGCTTTCGCGTCTATTTACATCGAGATGCGGAATTCAAGGCCAAAGATATGGACTTTACGGGTGTGCTCTATGGCCCTGACAGTAAAAAAGTAGAAGTGAAAGAAGCGACAGTGGAAGGCGCGATCATCATATCCGGTGAAGTCAAGCTCAATAAGAAAATGGCCATTACCTACACGGAGACGGATCAGGCGTTGGTTAGCTTAACCATCAACATCCCTTTTATCGGGGACGATCACGATGGCGATGACGACGACGATGATGACGACTAATTTTGATTAGGATAAGCACCCCAACGCATTGTCGAGCGTTGGGGTGCAATGTATCCATCGACCAACGCAAACTGTCCGTGCGTTCTTTTATCATCAATGTAATTTTACGAAAATATATCCGCCGCTGCCATAACCGAACGGTTTGAAAACATGATGATAGTTACTGGAAAGTCCTTTATAGAATGTATCAAAACCGATTTTGTAAAACTTTTCTTGCTGTGGATCCACATCAAGAATGAGGACGTCCCCGGTGTTTGTATCAAAACCTCCCACCGGTGAGATGTGGGGTATGTTTAGGGTCGGAACAAATGCTCCCTGGTCGAAGTGGGCGATGACCAGGCAGTCGCCCCTTTTTTCAAAATCATGGAGCCTTTTCCACAGAAGGTCTCTGATTTTTCTAGACTGAATCCCATTTTTTTGAGCCTGTATGGTTTCAACAACTTTATACTGTATTTCGTATGAATCAAGGCTGCTTTTCACCACATCCCCAAGGACCGGAAGCGGAAGCCCCCGCCTTCCGTTGTACCCTTTTTCACTCATCCGTTCTTTCCAATTTGCCGTCCTTACTTTTTCAAGTATATCCATCTGGCTGATCGGGACGGGCTTATCCACTTGTCCGTCCCTTATGGCATTGACAGCTGTAACAACGGTGGCAACGGAACAGGATGATTCATGGAATTGTTTCACATGGTGTTTCAATAGCCCTGTTTTGAGCGAATTTCCGTCGGTTTGGATCGGGCCGTGGATGTACTCCGCCCTGTTGCGGCCAAATGCACCGGTTCCGGTAATTTTGCGGAAGCCGTAGGGACCATAAAGATACGCATGTATGAGAATTCTTCGAAGGTTCATATCTACATGATAGATTTGAAAAATTCGTCGGTTTCACTGATGGCATTCGGTTTTTTGGAATATTGAGTCGGTACCGTGCCTTCTTTGAAACACTCGAATAGAACCTTTTTGGATTCTGGAATTGGCAGCAGCCCGGTTTCCGCATCGATTTTTGCGAACACCACCTCTTCCGGCACCTGAAAGAGTTTAATGGGTTTGCCCTCCAGAATTTGCTTCATAAATTCCAGCCAGATAGGACTTGCCGCCCTGGAACCGGTTTCCCCTTTCCCGAGGGAACCGCCCTCGTCGAACCCCACCCAAACGCCGGTCGTATACTCTGGAGTAAAGCCAACAAACCAGGCATCATATAAATTGTTTGTGGTGCCAGTCTTTCCCGCCACGGGTCGATTGAGGGCTCGAACTCTGCGACCCGTTCCTTCCTTGACAACACTTTCCAATAGACTGGTCAGTATATAGGCGGTACTTTTGTCAATCACCCTTTTTTTCTCTTGATGCGCTTCTTCGAGCACATTTCCATCACGGTCAAGAACTTTGACGATGAACAGCGGTTCGATCAAATCTCCCTGGTGGTTGAAAACCGAATATGCGTGAACGATTTCAAGCAAAGAGGTTCCAGAAGAACCCAATGCGATGGAAAGGTTTTGGCTAATGTCCGATGAGATGCCGAGTTTATTTGCATACTCTATTGCATAATTGACGCCAATATCTCTTAGAATTTTTATAGTCACAACATTTCGGGACTTGGCAAGCGCGTTACGGAGAAGCGTCGGGCCATAAAATTTTTTGGAGTAGTTTTTTGGTTTCCAGGTAAAGTCTCCTCCGCGATGTTTGGTGATGATCGGAGAGTCGATGATCATTGTGGCGGGCGTATAGCCTTTATCAATGGCTGCAGCGTATATGATCGGTTTGAATGCCGATCCCGGTTGTCTGCGAGATTGAATCGCTCGGTTAAACTGGGTTTCCTTAAAATCCCGCCCACCCACCATCGCTTTAATAAAACCGGTTTCCGATTCCATACAGAGGAGTGCAGCCTGAGCTTTCGGTATTTGCTCAAGGACAAGCGCCCACAGATGGGAATTGTCCATCCTATCTTTGATTTTAACCAAAACGACGTCACCCACCTTAAGTGCTTGATCGGGCCGACGAATCCTGGATTCATAGTAGGCGACCTCGGGATTCGGTTTTCTTGCCCATCGCATATCTTTAATGTCCAGAATTCCTTGCATATTTCCGAGACGAATCGTTACTTTTTTATTTGAATTATCGACTGCAATCACAATCCCTTTCACGATTTTCCCGGGTGCCGGTGTATTTTTTTCCAGTGCCTCCTGGAGTTTTTTTGA
>JAHEHB010000340.1 GCA_024644775.1 Deltaproteobacteria bacterium | reverse complement strand
CAGGTGAAAGGAGCACCCATCAATGAGAGCTGTATGCGCACTCATAAAGGATGGGCATTGGGGATCATGACCAGCACTCGCGGCGCGGGTCATCTGCGGGGTGCTCCAAACACGGAACAAAAAACGATTCCTACAGAAATATCCCAAAAATTGTGGGGGATACCCAATGCGGACGATCCCGGATCTTACGATGGTAAGGCGAAATTGGTTGTCTGGTTTGAAGCGTATAAAGCGGTGGTGGATTCCCTCGGCCTATGTTATTTTACAACATACTGGAGAGATCATAATCTTTTAAGCACCGAGGATCTGGCGGACCTTCTTTATGCCGCTACCGATTGGCAACCTGGCGCTTCCGAATTGCATCGAACCGGAGAAAAAATCATAAATATTGAAAAGGCGTTCAATACCCTTCACAAAGGCTTTACTCGAAAAGATGATCTCCCCCCCGATCGATTAATGGAGTCTTCCGTATCTGAAGGTCCGTTTAAAGGACAACACCTCGATGAACAAAAATGGCAGGCCATGCTTGACGCGTACTACGATATTCATGGCTGGGACAAAGAGACCAGTTGGCAGATGGAAGCCTGTTTGGATGAACTCGGGTTGCCATTGTTCATCAAGGAACGATTGAGACAACAGGATAAGCTCTTTTCTACCCCATAAGTAATAATATGCCCGCCAATGGTCTTTCTAGAATGGACCCTGTTTTTCGGTATAATCATACAATTCCAAACGCTTTAAGGTATCATGGGTAGGCTGGCCGCTTATCAGGTTCCACCCTCTCGCATGGTGGTATTCATCGAGCATGGGTTCCAGATCGAGTACCTGTCCCTTTTTAGGGCCGTCCGGTATGGGCTCGTTTAAGAAACGTTGAGAAAGGGTATCGTCTTTTCGGGTCAACCCCTGACGGATGTTAAACAGGCGTTCAAGATTCACGATCCGTTCACCAATGGTCATCAGCGCCTCTTGGGCAATGTCCCATCCGGTGACTGCCTTCAGATAGCGGGCCATCCACACTGGACGAAGAAGAACGGTTCTTACGATAAATTTGCAGACTTCAAGCGAATCCGCCACAGCCCGGTGATCTTCGCTCCATTTAACCAGATATCCCTTACCCGAGATGCAGTTTGGGTCCAGTGCTTCCCTACTGCCGAAAAGTTTTTCGCCCTCTTCAGGGGTAAAACAATGCTCCGGTGTAGGAAGTGCTCGCAGATGATCTCCACCACGGCTCGAGACCGCATATGCGAGTCCCCATGCCGGAGCGGCTCTGGGATCGGTAATGGCGGGATCTTGCCCTTTTGCATGGGAGACATAACGAAAGGTTTCATTTCCCAATCGTTTAGCCGCCATGTAGGCGCCTTCGGCCAACAGATCCCCGAAAGGTCCTTGCCGATGCGCAATCCGGGATAGAAGCTCTATAATCGTTTCATGATTTCCCCATTCCAGCGTCAAACCATCTGTATCTTTCCCTTGAATCAAACCCCTATCCCAGCATTCCATGGCCCAGGCAATGGTGCTGCTGGTGCTCTCGGTATCCAGCCCCAAACGGTTGCACAGCATATTGGCCTGAAGAATCGATTCCAGATTTCGATTACCGCACTTGGAACCGAATCCTGCCATGGTGACATATTCCGGACCATCTCCCCAAACGCCTTTATAAGGTCCCTCATCGATTCGAAAGGCTTGGGAACAATGCAAAGGGCAGGCATGACAACTCCGGGATCCCTTCCAATACCCCTTTTTCATGGCTGAAGCGGATATCTCTTCCCATCCTTCAAACTGGGTTTCCTGATAGTTCCGGGTGGCGAGTCGCCCGGCTTTCTGATGATGGGCAAGAAGAGACAAGGTCCCTTCGCGGGAATACTCTACAGATGATGGATCCTGATAAAGGAGTTCTTTGGATTCTTTTAAAAGTCGGAGCATATATTGTTTGTCTGCCACCGGCACCCGTTTTGTTCCCTGAATGACCAGTGCTTTAAGACGATTGGACCCCATGACAGCCCCCAGACCGCAACGACCGGCCGCCCGGTTCTTCTCGTTGATAATGCAGGCCATTCGACTGAGGTTTTCTCCTGCCGGTCCGATGGATGCGACCCGTATCTTTGAATTGCCGATCTCCGATTTGATGGCATTGTGGGTTTCCCAAACATCTTTACCCCAAAGATGGGACGCATCCCGCAATTCCGCCTTCTCATTCTGAATCGAGAGATAGACCGGCTTTTCCGAACGTCCCACGATTTTGATCTGATCAAATCCAGCAAACTTCAATTCGGCTCCCCAAAAACCACCGGAATTCGCATCGCCAAAGCCGGGACGATCGTCCCCTACAAAAACCGAAGGCGATAACGCCGTGATGGTCATCCGGCTGGAGCCCGGAATCAGCGTACCGTTGCAGGGCCCCACACCGAACAGAAGAATGTTGTCAGGCCCCAACGGATCAGTGCTTGGAGAGATGTCTTCATATAGGGTTGCGGAGTTGAGTCCCCTGCCACCAATGAACCGATAAAGTAGATTTTCATCTATATTCTCGATTCCCGTTTTGCCTGCCGTGAGGTCGACAATCAGCCTTCTGCCTGTCCAACCGTATCGCATTCCTGATCCTCTTATTATAGAACAGCGTCGTTTCGCCCGGTTCCTACGGGCGTTTCATCGTTTATAGTCCAGATCTAATCATAAACGTGTATGAAGTCAATGATGGGATAATATGGCATCACGGCTTTTTAACAAACTCGACCCGAAAAATAAAATCCTATTGATAAGCCGTTACCGTTTTGTTAGGTGACTGAACGGGAAAAACTTTTTCGGTTATGCAGAAACTTCAAGTTAAACCGCTTCGCTTTGGAGATAACCGCTAAAGGTAATAATATCAGAAAATAGATATCTTCTTCAAGGGAGGGAGACATGTTTCGTGAAGACATGACTTTGGATGAAATTCTAAAGATCGATGTTCCTGAAGATCGCGTCGAGCGGCTCAGGAAACTGGTTCGATTCGACATACCCGGTATCAGTGGAGAAGTAGAGGGATTTCTTCTAAAGCAGCAAATTCAATTTGTAAACATTCAATACGCCAGATTTCTGGCCGGGGTAACATTTACTGAAAATGATGTGGACGCCCTGATGGAAAACGCCATCGATTGTCATGCGCATGGCGGATCGGATCCGTTTAATCGGTTGTTGTTGGAAGATGAAATTGCCTTTGATTACAGCAGAGAAAAAATGCGGGCGGTGGTTTTCAAAACCTGGTTTACCCCCTCGGCATCCAGAAATCAGCTGGTTCGAAAGTACCTGAACAAATGGGCTGAGGAGAATGAGATCCAGCCGGTCAAAATTTTCGGCGGCATTACCCTCAATGAATCGGTGGGCGGGATCAATCCAAACGCCGTTAAAAGATGCCTCGGATTTCCGGGTTTTAAATATGTCTGGATGCCCATGGTCGATTCCTACCATCATCGGCGAATCGTATTTGATGATTGGTCCGGCAAAGGGTTAAGATTGCTGGACGACAACGGCAAAGTACTACCTCAGCTGACAGAAGTGTTAAAGATCGCGGCAGACAATGATTTGGTAGTCGCAACCGGGCATTTCCCCTACGATCCGGACCATAAGCTCATGTTGGAAGAGGCAAAACGGGTCGGTGTCAAGCGCATGGAAATCATTCATCCCGCTCACATTCACTGCAAGACATCCATCGCCCAGATGAAAGAAGCGGCGGCGGAAGGTGTGAAATTGATGCTTTCGGGTCTGGGTACAACCACATTCCCGCTTCATGAAACCGGACCGGTCTATGCGGTAAAGATGATAAAAGAAGTGGGAGCGGATCATATCATTTACGGCTCTGATTATGGACAGATTCACAACCCGCCACATGTTGTGGGTACCCGATGGCTCATCAAACTGCTGCTTTCCTATGGCGCAACAATAGAAGAAGTTCGTAAAGTCATGCAGGAGACACCTGCCAAACATCTGGGGCTTGATTAGTACCGATTATAGCTCAGGGGCCCAGAATACTCAGGGTAACGTCAGAGTAAATTCTAAACCAGTTGTATTAGAAGGTTTTATCAGGCAATAAAATCCCAAATCTCAAGCACCAAATTACAAATAAATCACAAATTTCAATATTCAATGACCAAAACATTCACCACAGTCATATTACATCGCTTCACGAAGCCGGGTCTGTCCGTGATGATACAGTGGGGCACGACTGTAGACGGATTATTTGTTTGGATTTTTGAATTTGGATCATTGGGATTTATTTGAGATTTGTATTTTGGTGCTTGGAATTTTCATAACTTTCATTAAGCAGGTGATTTTTGTAAAATCAGTCAACCACTTATTTAAATGACGGAGGCTTGTCAGAATACTACAGATATATAGAAGGTTAGACGGTGAGAAGGTAAGGTGATTATTTTTTAAAATGCCAGGATGGACGAGATGGGGGAATCTGAATAATTGTGTGAAATGACCGAGGTGAAATTCTGGAAAAATACGGGCGAAACGATCTATACCGATGTCCTCATCATCGGCGGTGGGGGTGCCGGCTGTATGGCTGCCATATGGGCTCGGAAGAGCGGTGCGGTTTCCGTCTGCCTGGTCGAAAAAGGTGTGATCGGTGCCTCCGGATGCACGGTCATGGGAACGTACTCCTGCTGTGCTGCCCTGGGGCATGCGGACCCTCGGGATAAACCGAGTGTTCATTTCCAAGATACCTTCAAGGGGGGAGCCGGTATTGCCGACGAAGCGCTGCTTGACCGGTATACGGAAGAGGCGCCCCTGCGGGTCCTGGAATTGCTCGATTACGGTGTTCCGTTTGAAAGGGAGGGAAACCGGTTAAAGCAGGGTGCCATGCCGGGTCATACTTATCCGAGGGCATGTTTTGTGGGAAATCGAACCGGCCAGGCCATTCAAAGGGGATTGAGAAAGAAACTAAAGCGTACACCCGGTATCAAACGATACAACGACATTCAGTTGTATCGTTTGCTTTATCGGGATGGGAAAGTATTCGGTGCCGCCGGTATCTGCCGGAATACCCTGACACCGGTACGATTTTTATCAAAAGCCACCATCCTGGCAACGGGTGGATGCGGACAGCTCTATTCACACACCACCACATCCATTGACAACACCGGAGACGGCTTGATGATGGCTTTTGAGGCGGGGGCTGAACTCATGGACATGGAATTCATTCAATTCAATCCCGTCTGCTATATCTATCCAAGATTGATCGGGATGAACCGCACCCAGACCCGGTTTTTGCGGTTTGTTCCGGGCAGCCGTATGCTGAACCGGAACGGAGAGGAGTTCGTAACGCAAAAATACGCCGACTGGCAGTACGGTCTAACCCGCGATAAGCTGTCCCAACTGATATATCGCGAAATCCAGGAAGGCCGAGGAACCGATCGGGGAGGGGTCTATATCGACCTGTCCAGGGCTACGAAACCGGACATCGAAAACGCGCTTTCCGTCGGTAACTATCACGATAAAATCAAGCGGATGGGCATCGACGTGAAACGTACACGGTTTGAGGTCGGCGTTGCATCTCACTATTTTATGGGGGGTATCCGCGTCAATGAAACCGGTAAAACCAATGTCTCCGGTCTCTTTGCCGCAGGTGAGGCCGTCTCCGGAATTCATGGGGCCAATCGATTGGGGGGAAACGCCCTTTCGGAAATTCTTGTGACCGGGTCCATGGCCGGACAGGAAGCCGCAGCGTATGCAGCGGCACAGAGCGATCGTTTACCCGATTTTTCTCAAACCGCCGAGTGGGAGGATTGGATCGGAGAAATCCTGTCTAAATCTGTCGGCAACAATCGCCCTGTGAATTTGAAGCAATCGCTTCAAAACCTCATGTGGCGATACGCCGGGGTGGAAAGGTCCGCAACCGGTATCCGGCAAGGGTTGGATGAACTCAAGAAACTGAAATCGTCTCTCACAGAAGAGCTTACCCTATCTCATGGTCCCATGCCGTATCACATGGGGTTGCAGGACGCCGTTGAGACATGTCTGATGGTGGGTGTGGGGGAAATGATCCTCACGGCCGCCGGTGCGCGCAAAGAGAGTCGGGGGGCTCAGTAT
>JAHEHB010000339.1 GCA_024644775.1 Deltaproteobacteria bacterium | reverse complement strand
CAAAACCGCAATGTCTCCCAGCATGGCCTTTCGACGGTCGCCAAAGCCGGGAGCCTTTACCGCACATACTCTGAGGGAGCCTCTCAGCTTGTTCACCACCAGCGTGGCAAGCGCTTCGCCTTCCACATCTTCAGCAACAATCAACATGGGTTTGCCCATTTTCGCTACCTGTTCTAAAATGGGCAACAGATCCCTCATTGTGCTGATCTTTTTTTCATGGATGAGAATGTAAGGCTCCTCCAACACGGCCTCCATGCTTTCGGCATTGGTGACAAAGTAGGGAGAGATATATCCGCGATCAAACTGCATGCCTTCCACCAGTTCCATGGTGGTCTCCATGGCTTTTGCCTCTTCGACGGTAATCACCCCTTCTTTGCCCACTTTTTCCATTGCACCGGCAATGATTTTTCCAATGGTCGGATCGTTATTGGCACTGATCGTGCCCACTTGAACGATTTCTTTCTGACCCGCGGTGGGTTTGCTAAGCTTTTTGAGGGCATCGACCGTTGCCGCCGTAGCCTTATCGATTCCCCGTTTCAGCGTCATGGGATCGTGACCTGCCGTTACCAGTTTGATTCCCTCTCGATAGATTGCCTGGGCCAGCAGGGTGGCTGTCGTGGTGCCGTCACCGGCAGTATCCGAAGTTTTGCTGGCCACCTCCCTTATCATTCGGGCGCCGATATTTTCAAACTTGTCTTCTAGCTCGATTTCTTTCGCAACGGTCACACCGTCTTTTGTGATGGTAGGTGCGCCCCATGATTTTTCCAACACTACATTTCTACCTTTCGGGCCTAAGGTTATTTTTACGGCGTCTGCCAATGTATTTACGCCCTGAAGTGCCTTAACCCTGGCAGCTTCGCGAAATCTAATTTCTTTTGCCATTTTATTTCTCCTCCTGTTGCTAGTGATCCCCCTGCACGAATGTAGATTCACTGAGGGATTTGAAAGGATCGACTATTTTTCCTAACAGTTAATACAGCAAAGAGTGTGCCAGTTATCTAACTACTTGAAAATATTATCTATATCTGTATTGTGGCGAAGCGTATCTGAACTTGCCCTTCAGGGAAATATTGCCTATGGTTGGGGGGCGGTTATCTAAAGGGATATAATTTGTTGAAATGATTTAGTTAATTAAATGAGAATTTCTGATTCCGGTTTTTCTTCCATAAGAACCTGCACTTCCAATTCGCTTTTCTTTTCATTTAAGATCTCAGTGGATAGCAATCGAGTTTTCATTATTCCTAATAGTTCATTGTAGCTGAGTTTTTCAAAATTGTTTTTAAACCTCCTATAAACCGGTCCCTGATGCAAACCGTTTCCCGGAAGTTATAAAGGGCCGGAAATGGAGATTCTGGAAGAATAATACATCGATAAAAGATCCGAGTCAATATTCTGCTTATCCCGTCAAGTACAGTTCCGATTTTTGATGGTGTTAATACTTCCCATGATTGCTGTGGCGCGTTTTACGCCGATTCCATCTACCGCCTGCAGTGCATTCAAATCGGCGAGAAATATATTTGATATATCGTCAAATGTTTCAACGACATTTTTTGCTATATTTAATGGTATGCCGGCTTTCGAGACCAGTAAGCGGTACCCTCGAGGAACGACACTTAAGTCTTCAATTTGTGAAATGGATGATATATTGTAACCCAATATTGCTGAAACAGAAACGGGCCCCAAGTCTTTTAATTCCCCGAGATCGTTTAGTATCTTTTCCGATTCAGAATCTTCTATATGCTGTGAAAAATAGTCCATTATTAAAACCTTTAACTGTTCCTCAATATCTCCGACAATTTCCTGAAGCTGCAGATTCGCCAGTAATCCCTCTATGCCGATTTCAATAATATACGGTTCTATTTCATCACGAATCCTTTTTAGGTTAACAAACCTACTGATAAACATCATTATATCGATAAGTTTAACATGCCCGCTTAATTCTTGAATTTCTATCTGGTCTATCATTCTGTCGAGACTTTCTTTCGACATTTCAAGTACATTGAGTGCTTGGGTAATTTTTGCAAACAAGAAATCTATTTTATTGAGCACATAAATATGGTGTTTGAAATAAACGGTAACCGTGTTTCTTCGTTGAGAAACCGTCACCACTAACATTTCGGTTTGTTTTGCCAGGCGTTCGGCGGTTCGATGCCTCATGCCTGTTTCACTCGTTGGTATACGCGGATCGGGTACCAGGTGAACATTCGCTGCAAATATTTTGGATGCCTCTTCATCCAAGACGACCGCACCATCCATCTTTGAAAGTTCATACAGTTTTTCAGGCGAAAAACTGGTATCGACATGAAAACCTCCCTGGATAATATCCGCATATTTTTTGATATTATTGACGAAAAATAGTAAGGCTCCAACATTAGCCATAACGATATCATCCACAGCTTTTCGAAGGCCTGTTCCCGGGGCAAGCATCCTGATTTTTTCAAGCAGCGCCAAACCTATCATAGAAAAAGCTCCCGTAAACAAACAGAATAGACTTATCAACGAGGAATAAATCGATCCAGATCTTCCGGTTTATATTTTTTGGGTTCAATTTTTACCTTCTTGGTCGATTTTGATCGATCAGGATTTTTTTGTTCAAACATGCGCTGTTCCTCATCTATCAGGTTCCACATGGTGAGTTTAATAACATTGCCCATTTTTTGCTTCGGATCTTTGATGTTATGCTGCAAAATCATACTCACCTTGTTACCCCCGGCGTCGGTAAACGACCATTTCCATGCGATGAATGCCCCAAAGCAATCTCCACGCCACTCGGCGGGTTTCCCAAATCGCTTCTTGAACTCCTTTAAAAGGATATCGAAAAATTTTTTGCGAGAATCTTCATACTTAAGTCTTACCCGAACGATACGTCCTGGTGAAGAAATCGTACCATACCAAATACCCCCGCTTTTAAAACCTTCCAATTCCTTAATCATCACTTCTCGCAGATATTCTCTGGACCGAATGGGTATTGCGGTTTCCATTTTCATTCTATCTTTATACTTCTCGATGTTTTCTCCGACAGCAAACCCTCCGATCTCGCGAGGGACTCCTGCAGAACAAATATTCGGGGCAATATTGGTCATAAATGATGCTATCAATATCGTTATAACAGTTTTCATTAACATCGCTTTTTTTCTGCGCATCCGGTTCCTCCCTTAATGATCCTGATAGGTTTTTAGAAAACTTACTTTTTTATATTGGATATTTAACATATAGAGCAATCCGCATGCAATGTAGTTATCTCATCGGTTTTTATTATTCATTATTTCAATAAATGAAGGAATTTTTATGGTCGTTGGAGGTCGAAACCGTCATGGAACAAATTCTTTTCTTTCGACCGAACTTTTGTTTGAGTATCGAATGTTTAATTTAGCGATAACGTTCAATTATTTATTACTGTTTTTAGTGATAATCAAGGATACCAAAAAGAGAGGTCCACCACGCATGATGATAGACCTCCGTGAGAAAAATATTGAAATAATATCTGCTTTTTACAATATAACTAAAGGCAGATGTCGTTTGTCGGCCGAATGGTAACTTATCCCCCCTTGATTGTGATTTTTCGGGGTGCCGCTTTTTCGATCTTCGGCAGTGTAAGCCTTAAAACCCCATCCTCTAAATTTGCATCAATTTTATTTTGGTCGATTACCTCGGACAGTGTAAATTGCCTATAATACATACCCATTTCATATTCCACGAGAATATCTTCTCCTTCGGCACCGCCCAAAGGCCTATTATCGCCGCTTAGCGTCAGCGTATTGTCGCGGAGATCAATGGTCAGGTCTTCTGCCTTTACACCGGGCAAATCGGCAAGCAGGGTGATTTCATGGTCTGTTTCAAAAATATCTACATCAGGTGTAAACACGGGGCCTGCTGTCGTTTGCTCTGCCGGAACCGAAACCGCTGCTTTTTCTTTGGGTTGAAGTTCTTTAATTTGAGTATTTGCCATGGTGTGTTCCTCCTTATGTCTTACTTGACGGTAATTTGTTTCGGTTTGGCGGCCTCTGCCTTTGGCACTGTGACGGTTAAAATGCCATGGGTCAATTTAGCCTCTACTTTATTGACATTCACCTCTCCAGGCAAAGCAACGACCCGATTAAAACTGCCCGCTTCTCGCTCCCTTCTGTGATATCGAACATTTTCCCCTTCAGACGGTATCTTCCGTTCGCCGGAAATGGCGAGGTTGTTGCCGGTTGCCGAAATATTCAACTCGTTCGCCTTAAGACCCGGAAGTTCGGCCTGGACATAATAACTATCCGTGTCCTCAGTTAAATTAATAAGCGGATATACACCGGCACGAGGCGTCCCAAAAGGACGTCCTGGCAGATTCTCAAAAAGCCTATCCATTTCTCTTCTCATTTGCACAATTTCCTGAAACGGGCTCTGCAACCGCCAATAAGGTGTATCGAACATTTTTCTGATAATCATGGCTATTTCCTCCTTTTTGATTGGCTTTATGGTTTCTCTATTTGTACGATTAAGCTATCTACACTATCTGCAATGGAGCCATCCATTAGAAAATAGTCTACGACCGTAATTACTTTTCGATTTTTTATCGACTTTCCAAGTTTACCGATGACTTTGACATTCTGGCGTAATGATTTTTCCAGTTTTTTTCCCTTTTTATTTCGGTTGTCTATGATGAACTCTTGTTCATCATGGCTTGAAATTGCAATAACGACCGGGTTTCCGTTTTCATTCCATTCCACCGGCACGATAATTCCGGTCACCGTTACCGCTTTATTTTTTAAAGATGCTCTCTTACCCAATAAAATTCTCCGGTTTCGAGAATACGTGTTTTCCGTGAGTTCATACGACTACTGACTCAGCAACAGATATGCCAGAATACTAACTTGTTGAAAATGCCTGCTTTTCTAACCTTTGGATTGGTTTGCGGTAGAAAACCGGATTCTTATTTTTCTGAAAAGCCTGGAAGATAACTTCTTTGTTAATGACGATTAGGCGTATAAGCTCTTAAAAATACTGATAATTGATGATGTTGAACCGAAGGTTCCGATATTTGGGAATCAAGAACCGAAAATTCTCATGACCGTTTGTTTTTCACGGTTTACTGTCATTTTTTTTCCTGTTCTGTATTCCATTTTTTTCCGCGGTAGGTGTCTTATCCCATGCTTTAATATTCGGAAGGGTTCACCGCAAAAGGTTGCAATTTTTCTTACCAATGAATTATTATTGAAAATCTTTAACGCACAAGAAATTGGCGCAATTGTGTACCCGGTTTGTTTAAAGGTGCAGGTTTCAACCCTTGCATTGCACAAATTTATTTGGAAAAGGAGAGTGACCCTTGTATAAGACCTCTAGGTCAAAGAATATTTTAGTGCTATGGTTGCTTTTGCTTTTCTCGGCGTCCGGTTTATCTAAGATGGTATTATCGGTAAATGCTCAAAACAGACGGATCGTTGGTTGGCTGGAAAGGGTTGAGATTTGCCCCGAAAATCTAGTCCTCCGAGCAAAGTTGGATACAGGCGCCAAAACCTCATCTCTCAATGCTTTCAATATTAAAGAATTTGAGCGTCAGGGAGAGAAATGGATACGATTTAATGTGGTCGATAGACGTGGTAAAACAGAGACGGTTGAAAAAAAACTGAGTAGATTCGTAAAAATAAAAGAACACGACACTGATCCCGTAGAACGACCGGCGGTTCAACTGGGTATTTGCATAGGAAATATTTATAAGGAAGTTGAAGTCAATTTAACGGATCGCTCCTTGTTTAACTATCCCATGCTCATCGGTAGAAACTTCTTAAAGGGTACTTTCATGGTTGACCCTGCTACTAAATTTACGATCAAACCACGTTGCACCAGGGAATGTGTTCCATGAATCGATTTCAGTTGTACATCGTCACGATATGTCTGTCGGTTGTCGGACTGGGGCTTTTTTTTTATAAGGTTATTGTGCTGGAATTTCCGGTTGTCTCTGAAAGAAAAGCGCTGATCTGGCGTATCGAGGCACACGTTGCATTTACCAAAAAAAGCAAAGGACCGGTCAGTGTATCCATGTTCATTCCGCTTAGTACCCGGCGTTTTGTCGCTTTGAATGAAAATTTTATTTCC
>JAHEHB010000044.1 GCA_024644775.1 Deltaproteobacteria bacterium | reverse complement strand
GCGACAGGCAGGCATTATCGCAGCGGGAGCGGTGTTTGCACTTGAGCATCATATTGAGCGCTTGGCTGAAGATCATGAAAATGCAAAGATGCTGCAGAAAGGTTTGGCAAAAATCGATGGAATCGCAGCGGAATCGGCAGAAACCAACATGGTTTTTTTCGATATCGCCGGTCTTGGCATAACCGCGGAACTATTCGACAGATTGCTACAAGAAAGAGGGCTCCGTATTTCAACGGCCGGGGCCACCCGCCTTCGGGCGGTGACCCATCTGGATGTTTCCCGCGAACAAATCGAAGAGGCCTTAAATATCATTCAAGAAATGGTTGAGACCACACATAAAACGGCTTAGGTTCTATGGTTCATACGTGCCGGCTTTGGGACTCGTGTGCCGGTCTTCATCATAATACAGGGCGGATTATCTGTTTTGATAAAGTCATTCAGCTCTTTGTCTTTAATTATCAAAACTGCCTCGATTTTCATCACGAAAAAATCTTAACAAAAATACGTTTAGGACGATTCTGGAATCGTAAAGCGAAACGTTGATCCTTTCCCTTCCCCCTCGCTATCCACCCAGATTTCACCACCGTTCAGCTTTACAAGCTTTTTGGTTAAAGACAGCCCCAACCCCGTGCCCTGGTAATAGCGGCCGGCGGAACCGTCGACCTGTTGAAATGGCTGGAATATTTTCTTAAAATGTTCCGACTTGATGCCAATGCCGGTGTCACGTACGCTAAATTCAATGATGGATTGCCGATTGGCATCTTTTGTATTCGATAGCCGCCTTGCGTGAATCGACACGCAGCCGCGGTTTGGGGTAAATTTTACAGCATTTGAAAGCAGATTGAAAAGGATTTGCTTCAGTTTACGTTCATCCGTGTATAGGGTATCAGGTATGTCATCTGTATCCAAGGTGATTTTAAGACCTTTCTTCGAAGCCTTTTCTCTAACCAAAATCAGACTGTTTTCCAAAAGTGATCTCAATTCAACCGTTGTTGGTTCCAATTCCAGTTTGTTTGCTTCCACCTTAGAAAGATCCAAGATGTCGTTAATCAGAGAAAGCAGATGTTCACTACTACGATGAACGTCACCGAGATACTCTTCCTGGTTTTCATTTAACTCACCGAATTTTTTATCTAAAATCAATTCGGTGAAACCGATGATATGATTTAACGGCGTTCGAAGCTCATGGCTCATGTTCGCCAAAAATTCACTTTTGGCATTATTTGCGGCTTCTGCCTTTCGCTTTGCCTCGATGACCTCTTTCCTTTGGTTCTTAAACATACCAGCGGCCACCGAGAGAAAAAAAGCAGAGAGCATGAAGAAGCACGCATACATAAAATCAAGGGCAAATACCCCTGCCTGATCGTTATAAAGAATCTGAAAATATGAGATTGTCGTGTAACTGACAGAGACAGAGACTGATAATAGCAATGATGCAAAAGTTCCGGCGTTGGTTAAAAGGAATATGATACCGATAAAAGCGCAAAACAACGCGGAGAGACGAATTTCATTGAGAAAAGATGTCAAATAACAGAAAATAAACAACCAATTGGTAAGTTCGAAAAAAAATACTAAATTAACAAACGATACCGTTATCCTGCGTTTCGATCGAATGATTGAATAAGAAATAATTCGTGATGATAATATCCAAAGGATAAGTATTGTCAGATTATTGTAAGAATAGCTCGCAAAATCAAGCTCTTTTAGAATGACAAAAGCGGCAAGAGGTAAACTATATCCAACCGTAGCAATGGATGTGTTTTTCAATAAGAGTCTTTGTCGTCTATTGTATTTGTCGTATTCTTCCATCGTATTCTGACTAGAGGGTGTTATTCGCCGACCACATCACGATCATTTTGTTTTCGGTCCTCTTTTCCTTCACCGTATATTAGTCCCGGAAATTTGATGTTTATTTGAAACTACTTTCATACGCAAAAAGCACCGAGGATCCACCGGTATGGATAAACAGAACGTTGTTTTCCTTTTTAAAATAACCCTTTCGGACTAAATCGATCAGACCGGCCATCGCTTTACCGGTGTATACCGGGTCCAGAAGAATTCCTTCGGTCTCGGCTGTGAGTTTGACGGCTTCTACCATCTCCTTTGTGGGGATTGAATAGCCCGGGCCCACATACTCGTCAAAGCAAGTTACCGCTTCCGCGGGGATTTTTTCTTTGATACCCACCAATTCCGCCGTTTTTTGTGTAAGATTATATACGATTTCTTCCTGGATTTCTTTTTTTCGACTGACATTTATTCCCGTAACGGGTATTCCGCTATTGGTTCCATAAAAACCAGTCACCAAACCGGCGTGAGTACCTGCACTGCCGCTGGCACACACAACGTGGTCGATATTGATACCTTTCTCAAAGGTTTGAGCGAGAATTTCCTCAGCACACGCCACGTATCCCAGAGCCCCTCGCGGAGTTGACGCTCCGCCGGAAATCACGTGTCCCTTACGATTTTCTGCGGCTAACTCATTTGCCACAGCCTGCATCTCGGCCATCATGTCTGAACCGCCCGGAACCACCTTGATACTTTCAACGCCCAGTAATTTGTACAGAAAGTTATTACCGCTTGCATTCGGGTTGTAACTTCCCGGCACACGCTCCTCCAACACCAATCTACATTTTAGACCTTCTTTCACGGCGGCTGCTAATGTCAAGCGGCAGTGATTCGATTGAACCGCACCACAGGTAATTAAAGTGTCCGCACCTTGGCACAAAGCATCCGCAACCACAAATTCCAGTTTTCTTGTTTTGTTACCGCCCCCGGCAAGCCCGAGCAGATCATCCCTTTTAAAGAAAATATTGGGGCCTTCGAGTTTGGAGGAAAGCCTTGATAGTTTTTCAACGGGAGTCCGCCCTTCTGTATAACGCCTGCGGGGAAATTTTGCTAAATTCATAAGAAAACCTCCATTTTTATTTATGCACGAACTGATCGCTCAGGTTCTTTAATGCCTTTTCAATTCCATCTAAAACCTGATCTAAGTCAGAATCCGTATGTGCCGCGCTAAAGCCATGATGGCTTGGACCGCCTCCGTAATCGTGAAAATAAACGTCATGTTCGGCCATTTCGCGAATAAAGGCTAACATCAAATCCCGTCGATGGGCAAGGGTGTCACGATAATTCACAGGGTCCTGTTCCAACCCCATCAATATACCGAAACGCGAACCGTGTCGAGGTGTGCGGATCGGAAGCCCCAACCGGGCAATCACATCGTCAAGTCCATCATAGAAACGCTGTGCCTTGTACAACAGGTTTGGGTAAAACGTCGGCTTTTCAATCACACCGCAAAACGCCAGACCACTCAGGATGCTGGCAAGAGGGGCGTTGAAGGTACCGCTGTGCTGGACATCACCCATCGGTTTAAAACGGGACATGATGTCTGTTGGGCCACAGATGGCTGACAGTGGCATTCCGCCGCCGAGGGATTTGCCGATCGTACAGATGTCCGGGGTGATACCCAAATCCTGTTGAGCGCCTCCGGCACTTTTTCTGAATGATGTGAGTATTTCGTCGAAGAACAGGAGCATGTCGTTTTCCTGTGTCAAACGGCGCAATTCTTCCAGGTAACCGGGTTGAGGGAAAATACCGCCACGGTTAAAATTAATCGGCTCCAGTAAAACCGTGCCCGCCTCGTCACGATGGTTTCGGATGGCTTCTGCCACTGCCTCGATATCGTTAAAGGGAACGGCAATGATAAATTGACTCATGGGTTCGGGGATTCCAGCCGATTCCCGATAGCTAGCCGCATTTTCCAACATATCGCGAGGTGGATGCCCGCCGATATAAGTATATTCGTGGTAACCGTGGAAGTGTCCAATAAAGCGGATAATCTTATCACGGCCCGAGACCGCCCGGCACAGGCGAAGCGCATGCAGCGTGGCTTCGGTACCTGAGTTGGTAAACCGGATCTGCTCGGCGCAGGGAATCAATCGACAGATCTGCTCGGCCAGTTCCACATGGTAAGGCATATCCGCCGAACCGAGAACACCGAGTTCAGCCGCCTGCCTTAATGCCTGGCGCACGGTAGGATGACCGTGCCCCAATAACACCGACCCATGTCCGCAACACATGTCGATGTATTTGCGTCCATCCACACCGGTAAATCGAGCCCCGTCGGCTTCGGCAATATAGACCGGATGGCCGAGGCCCTGATTTAACCGAACAGAGGAACAGACCCCACCCGGAAGCACTTTTTTTGCCTTTTCGAACAATGTTTCGTTATCCAATTTATCCTCCTTTCACCGGGAAATTCTGATTTCTACGTTTTCTTGCTGCTTTATTGTCCTCAGGTGCATCATTAAGAATCGATTCCCATTCTTATTCCTTTACAGTGGGTTTAGCTTCCCAGTTGTCCATCTGATCCACGTCCAGGGGATAGATCGGCCGGGGTGCTCTTACCCAGTCAAACTGCTTGAGATCGGCCTGGGCAATACCCGGACAATCGACCCGAATTAGCCCTTTCATCATCGATTCATAGTACTGAAAATTGGTTCCGGTTTTCATCACTATGATTTTAGCTTTTTCCGGCTCCAATCCAAAGTGTCGGTATATATCAGGATGGATACCTGCCATTAGGCGATTTTCACTCACAAGCAGTTTTATACTCCCCACCTCTAGGACGATTGTCCGGCGCTGGACAATAAATCCCCATGGTCCAGGGTCATGCTTTCCGCCCTTTCTCGGATCTATCTCAAAACCTTCTGAAATTCCGGTAACCTTGCCCGTTACTTCCACCGGTCCATTAAAAATATTATCCGCTTTACCGCCAATGCTAACGGTAATCTCACTGCCCTCACAGGCCTGCACCGCTTGTGCGACAACCTCGGGATCATACATGGGTATAAGCGCCGTACACGCTATCTCCTGCCGTAGCATTTCCTTCAACAAACAGGTACTGTCACCCGGTGCACCACCAAAGACGGTATCTGCCGGATCGGCGAGAAGTATCGGTCCTTGCTTGGCGTTAACCGCCTGTTTGATTGCCGCGTCCGGAGGAAGCCTGTCGCTTTTCCAAAACCTTTCTCTGAGTTCCCAGGCCTTATTGCCCAGTTTCGCCGCCAGTTCCTGTGCCAATCCCGGTTGTTTGTCAGTATAGACCATCGTGGAGAGTCCGGCTTCCCGGATATCCAGCCAAGGCTGCATCGGGAAGTTGGATATAGATATGACACCGGGTTTTTTCTCAATCGCGCGGGCAAGATCAAACCACTCTTTCATCGGCTCTCCCTTTAAAGTATCCAGTCTTTCGTGATACCCCACAATAAGGGGTATTTTTTCCCAGGCAACAACAGGGGCGAACTCCCCCTTCAGCAGTGAGAACAACAAGCCGGCTCCTTTCTTTCCCGTCTCGTAAGGCTTGTGCGGCTGTGTTTCGTATCCCACTATTAGATCGGCCGAATCAACCATCTGCTTTGTTATATTAGCATGGTGATCCAGGGTTACTAAGATGGGAAGCTTTCCCCCGACCACCCTTCTTACGGCAGCCAATAGATAACCTTCCATATCATCCAATTCCTCTGTAGCCGCCGCGCCGTGCATGGAGAAAAAGATCCCATCTAATGGTAAGGCTTCTTTGAGCCCGGATATGAGTTTCTCTTCGAAGAAATGAAGGGCTTTCGTCTCGACTCGGCCGCCGGCATGTCCAACCGCGCGCAGAATAGGTATGAGCTCGACATCGATCTCGTCTTCTTCAACTACCGCGAGAAGCCCCCCTATCTCACCGACTCCCTTCATCTTCTTTAAGAAATTGGTGTTGTAAAATAACCCAATCTGTTCAAAATCCTTCAGTGTGCAGGAGACAGGGCTAAAGGTGTTCGTCTCTTGTTTTACCTGTGCTACAGCGATTCTCATATCTAGCCTCCGTATTGAAACAGCTTTTTAGTACCAATCTATCAAAATTGCATCATATTTGCGCATGATTTATCTGACAAAATATTTTCGCCACCAAGACACAAAGTTAAATTATAATAAACAGTTATTGTTTGTGTCTTGGTGCCTTTGTGGCTATTCTTTCCGGTTTCTCCGGGTTAGGATTTATAATTTCAACCGCGGGTCCAGAACATCGCGCAAACCGTCACCCATGATATTTACCGCCAGTACGGTGATCATCAGCGCTATTCCGGGGATAATCGCGATCCATGGCGCCACAAAAATATAGTTTCGACCATTAGCAATCATAGCGCCCCAGCTGGGCGTGGGGGGTTGAACACCGAGCCCCAGAAAACTCAACGCAGCCTCCATGAGTATAAAAAAACCAATCATCTGTGAGGTTATAATGATTACCGGTGTAAGCGTATTGGGGAGAATATGCCGAAAAATAATTAAATATTGTGGAACGCCAACGGAACGTGCGGCTTCAACATATTCGTTCTCCTTAATGCTTAATACCGCGGCCCGTATCACCCGGGCCCATTCAACCCAACGCGTTATGGCCAATACCAAAATCAAATTTGTTATACTGGGGCCTAACGCAGCAACAACCGTTATGGCCAACAGTAAAGTGGGAATTGCTAACTGAACATCTGTAACCCTCATTAGTATGATCTCGATCCACCCTCCAAAATAGCCGGCAAGCAGTCCTATTGTGAGTCCGATTACAAGCGAAATACATACACTGATAATACTGATATACAGGGAAAGCCGTCCGCCGTACATCAATCTGATGGCAATGTCTCGCCCTAAAGAATCGGTACCTAAAATAAAATTATGACTTTCTTTTTCAGGCGTAAGCCATGTGGGCGGGACGGCACGTTGACCTTTAAATTGCTTAGCGGGATTTACATTATGGATAATCGGCCCAACCAGGATCACTATTAACACAAAGCCAAACAGTATGATACCTGCAAGCAGGTTCTTGCTCCTTAAAACTTTTTTTTTAAACATATCTTTCCGTTACTGATAATTAGTAGACATACACCTTATGAATGTATTTTTCATCAGATATTACCTCACAAATAATCCTATTTCATAACCCTACTTCCTACCCCTACTTCATACGACGACCTCAAAAAGTCTAATCGTAGGTTATACGCGGGTTGATATACACATATGACAGGTCGACAAGAAGATTGATCAAGACAAGCAATGTAGAAAAGACGACCATTGTCGCCAGAACCAGGGGATAGTCTCTACCCATGACAGCTCGTACCAGCATGCGGCCCATTCCCGGCCAGTTAAATATGGTCTCGGTTACGACTGCTCCC
Source organism: Deltaproteobacteria bacterium (assembly GCA_024644775.1). The sequence goes on along the minus strand of JAHEHB010000044.1, from coordinate 12,302 downwards.
CCCATAAATACCCCTATCCGCATTCCAACAACTGTGATGATTGAAAGAATCCCATTTTTCATGGCATGTTTGAAAATGACAACCCTTTCACGTAAGCCTTTGGCTCGGGCGGTTCGAATGTAATCCGTCTGTAGAATCTCGACGAGTTCACCCCGGAATAATCGAGCGATCATGGCCATTTGAGGAAATCCGAGGCTTATGCTCGGTAGTACATAGTTTTTCCAGTTCTCCATGCCGAATGGGGGTAATAATTTGAGCTTTACGGCAAATATATATAAGATAACAATGCCGATCCACACCGGAGAGGTTGACTGCCCTAAAACGGCTATCCCCATACCCCCTAAATCCAAAAAACTATCCTTATGGGTTCCGGCGATTATACCGAGTACCGTCCCACCGATAATTGCTACTAAAAATGCCGATAGCGTTAATTTTATGGTATTCGGTAGGTACTGCAAAATAAACGATAGATTATCCTCTTTAAAGTGTAGTGAAGTGCCTAAATCACCATGAGCAGCGTTTTTAATAAAGATCCAGTACTGGGTCATTAATGGTTTGTTAAGGCCGAGTTTTTCTCTTATGGCTTCTACTTGTTTTTCCGTTGCATATTCACCGGCTATCATTCTCGCGGGATCACCCGGAGCCAGATGCAATAATAGAAAAATAATGATACTAACCCCCAAGATAACAAAAACAGCATGCATTAAACGGTGAATGACATAAACACCCATTTTAACATCTCCCTGTAACATCACCCCAATCGAGCGAAGCTGAATTGAGGGGGCATCTGCTATTTGGTATTGCGTATCGCGTAGTGGTTTACCGGTATTTTTATCATTTATATTTTAACGAACGAATAAATATGAAATACAAAAGTCGTGATATCGTAAAATGCTTTGAGAAAACGAGTAACCGTTAAGCCGAACGGCAAATCGGCTTAACGGTTATGTATAGATGAGCTTTTCACAGTTTTACGCTGCCGATCCCTTGTTATCTGTCTTCCATTTTCCGATCACTCTTTTATTTTATCGGCCCTGGGTTGCCTGTCGTATCCACTTCACGCATATCCGCTACCTTAAATGGTGAGAACGGAAAACCGGTGATGTTGTCCCGGTGCGCATAAATGGTTTCCATTTGGAAAAAGGGTAGCTGGGGTGCTTTTTCTTCAAACATAATCTTGTATACTTCTTGATATAAACGCTGGCGTTTTGCTTGGTCCAACGTATTTGAAGCATCGATAACGAGCTGATTTAGCTTTTCATTTTTGTAACCGCTGTGATCCTGGTCATGCACGATTCGGGGGAGTGTAACAGTTGCCGGATCGATGAAGGCTGCACCGGTAGTGAATATATCATAGTCCGCGCTGTGTCTTGCATCCATAAAAGAGGCACCTTCCATAACCCGTACTTCAAACGTGATTCCGACTTCGGACATCATGTGCTGTATGGTTACCGCAACCTCATCCATCTTTGGATACCAACCTTCGGGTACCTTGTAGCTGAAGGTGAGATCTTTTTTACTGTACCCGGTCTCTTTCAGTAGCTCACGAGCTCGCTTGGGGTCGTATTCGCATTTGATATCATCCGCATATCCGACCATACCCGGCAATGACCATATCCAACGGGGACCTCCGCCACCCATAACCTCGATTAGACCCTCCCGGTCGGTAGCGTAATCTATAGCCGCTCTAACCCGGACATCCTTTAATATTGGATGTTTCACGTTAAACTGGTAGAACCAGCCGTCCCATGCTGTATCCCGAAGAACTTTAATATGTTTGTCCAGCTTTAATGCGGGCGCCTGGTCTGGATGGACCATATCTACGATGTCGACATCCCCGGTTAAAATCGAAGCGATCAAGGTGGAAGGCTCTTTTATCGGTTTGTATACGATCTTGTCTACTTTTGGTATGTCTTTTTGCCAATAGCTCCGATTTGCCTCTACGACGTATCTCACATCCCTTACATACTCGACGAACTTAAACGGTCCGGTACCAATGGGATTTTTCCAGAGTTCATCTTTCTGCTCGGCATAAGCCTTTGGCGGGAGCATCGAAAAATACTGAGCTAAGCACATGAATAAGGGACCATACGGTTGTTTCAGATGCAGTACACAGGTATTGTCATCTATTATTTCTATTTTCTCTATCTGATCCGGACCCAGGGTTCGAGATCGGAGCAATTCCGGATTATCCCTCAACCGTTCAAGGGTAAATTTTACAGACTCTGAATTGAAAGGTTCGCCATTGTGAAATTTGATCCCCTTTCGCAGATAAAAGGTTACAGAAGTCCCATCGTCGGAGACTTTCCACCGCTCGGCCAGACCGGGTACGATTTCCGCCTTGGGCGTTATTTCAACGAGTCGATCATAAATCAGCTTGTCGACGATCATATTTGAAAGATGATGGTTGTTTTGGGGATCAAGGGAGACAAATCCCTCCGGACGGGCAAATACGACGATTTCCTCTTCAGCGCCTACAGCCAACGCGCCTGTAAAAAACGCAACCAATAAAGCCAAGCTAATTCCAAAAATGACTTTTTTCATGGGACTCCCTCCTTTGATTATTGTTAAAATAGTTTTGATGAGGCCTGCAGTTTGTTTGCATTTTATGCCGGTTATCACCTCCCAGTTATTATTTTTATATTAAATTCGGGTATTATATCGAATATACTTTGTCAAGTATTTCGAATCTTATAAAAAATTATCGATCTGGGGTGTGCTCAACATATTATGAATGGTGGGTTGGGGTTGATGAGGGATTGCGAATATAAAGCCTCATCGTTAGTTATTGTACCCTAAGATCTCTTCGGGTGTTCGTGGATCCAAATTAGGAAGGGCATTGCAGCGATGGGCGATCCTCATGATTTCGTCGGGCAAATCTGTTGTCGTCCTTCGACCTCGGAGTCGCTCCAAGCGTTCTTCCAGTGCATGGATGATTGCCTGGGTTAGGTTTTCACCACTTTCGGCAGCGACTTCCCGGGCCAGCTTTTCTGCTTTAGAATTTCGAATGCTCAGTGCCATACCAATCTCTTTGTATTGAAGCTTTAAAAAAATATATACTATTTAAACTATTTGTCAATGTATTTCAGGGCAATCGTAGTATGTGTGATTGATATCATTATTAATTCGACAACGACATCTATACCTGCATCCAACAGGTCGGCGTTACGGGTGGTTCAGCGAACGCCGCTGTCGACCCCCTTCCGATGACTTTGGACCAACTGCCTTGACAGATAAGGCCTAATCCTATAAATTCAGAAAATCAGTACTATCAGATCTTCAGAAGGAGTTTCATAATGGACGCAACCATACAAGTACGCAAGCGTGGTACGCTTACTTTGCCTGCTGAATTGCGGGAGCGATACAAAATCAAGTCGGGGGATACCTTCAGATTGATAGACCTGGACGGAATCTTCGTTTTGACACCTATGGTTCCGATGGTTCCTGAGCTGGCACGAGAAATCGAGCGTGCCCGCTTAGAGGCCGGATTAAGCGTCGAAGAGATGCTCAAGACTCTCCGTAATCAGCGTAAACGGTACGTGGCTGAGAAATATGGTCAAATCGAGGAATAAGCCTAAGGTCTTCGTGGACGCCGATGTGATTTTTGCCGGGGCGGCTGCCCCGACTGAGCATGGGGCCAGTCATGTGGTGTTGCGGATGGGAGAAATCACTCTGATAGACTGTATCAGTTCAGAGCAGGCAGTGAAAGAGGTTGAACGAAATCTTGCCGAAAAGATTCCTGAAAAATCGCCCGATTTTCATCTGTTGGTGAGTCGTTCGCTACGAATTATTGGTGATCCGCAGCCGGGTGAGCTTATTGCCTACGGGGGACAAGCGGATCCCAAAGACTTGCCGATTCTTGTTGCCGCCCTGAAGGAGGGATGTTCTTATCTGCTGACTTTTAATGTCCGCCATTTTACTCCGGCCACCCCTGATATCATTGTTCAGCAGCCAAGTGGCTTTCTGATAACTGTTCGCAGTCTGTTGGGAATGCTGAAGAACGAAGAACCATAATAATTTATATGACATATTTCGAATGATCGATGGAAGAGCATTATGAAAGACTATTTGGCAAAAGTGAATGAAACGTCACAATTCCTGAAATCTCGTCTTGAAGAAAATCCGGAAGTCGGGTTGATTACCGGAACGGGTCTCGGAGACATCGCCGATTTAATCGATGTAACCCTGTCGTTGGATTACAGCGAGATTCCGCATTTTCCAAGTTCCACCGTAGTAAGCCATCAAGGCAATCTCATTTTCGGACAGATGGCACATCAACGTCTTATGGCACTACAAGGGCGGTTTCATCTATATGAAGGGTACTCGTCGAAAGAGGTGACCTTTCCCATTCGGATCATGCAGACCCTGGGTGTAAAATACCTGATACTTCTGAATGCGGCCGGCGGTTTGAATTCACAGTACACACCGGGCGATATCATGATTATAACCGACCATGTCAATCTCACCGGTTCAAATCCGCTTTTAGGGCCGAACTTTAGTCAGTGGGGAGAACGATTTCCTGAAATGATCGAAGCCTACGATAAAACCCTTATTGCAAGAGCCGAAAAGGCCGCTTCCGATGAAAAAATTCAGGTGCGTAAGGGTATCTATGCCGGTCTCAAAGGGCCTTCCCTCGAAACGCCCGCCGAAATTCGTTTTCTGCGTATCATCGGTTGTGATGCCGTGGGGTTTTCCACCGTTCAGGAAGTAATTGCAGCGGTTCATGCGGAAATGAAAGTACTTGGGGTATCCGTCATCACCAATGTGCACAATCCTGATAATCCCGTTTCTGTTCGCGTAGAAGAAATACTGGATACGGCAAAATCCTCAATACCAAAAGTTAACACTATTCTTAGAAGGATTGTACCCCAACTGGAATCACGGAGTGATGGATAAGAGGGAATTCTATCCGTCTAAAAATGATTTCTACCGCTTTTATCACACATTATTCCAATTCAGCCGTCCTATCTAAAGCTACTATGGCGAAGTCGGCTATTCCACCATTCCACTATTCCATTTGAATTTAATACTTTATCGAAAATGACCGATATTAAATTGAAGTAGGATACGATTCAATTTATGCGACGCGTTGTTAAAGGAAATCGGGATGATTTTTAAGAGGTTTATCGGCGAAATTATGAGAGAACTCGGGTTTATCACCCGAGAACAGCTCGAAGAATCCCTCCGGAAACAAAGAGAGGTTTTCGAAGAAAAAACACTGCCTGAATTTTTGCAGCGGGACAAGCTCGTTCGAGAAGCACGTATCGCCAGAGAGTTTGAAAGCGCCCCCATGCTGGGGCAAATTTTGTTGGACATGGGATTTGCCACGGATAAAGAGATTAAAACCGCATTGGAGCACCAGGATAATTTCATTAATTTTTACAAATCCATTGAAAGTGAAAAATTAGGCATTGCGGTTGAGATCATCTCTATGATCAATTCCACGCTAAATCTTGCAGAAGTACTGTCCCATCTCATGCGGCATGCGAATCGGGTAACCAACTCGGTTTCAAGCACCCTGATGATATTAGACCATGATACAGGCGAGCTTGTGTTCAGTGTTCCCACCGGACCCAATGCAGCGCAACTTACAGATATTCGAATCCCGACTGGAAGGGGCATCGCAGGCTGGGTGGCACAGCACGGACAGTATGTTTTGGTTCCGGATGTAAAGAAAGATCCAAGATTCTATCCGGAAATCGATCGGTTGACCGGACTTAAAACAAAATCGGTTCTCTGTGTGCCGCTGAAGGCAAAATCGAAACTCATCGGTGTGTTGGAAGTTGTTAATAAAGCAGACGGATCAGAATTCACTCAGCAAGAGGCATTGCTGTTGAGCATCTTCGCCTGCCAGGCTGCCATGGCCATCGAAAATGCCAGATTATACGGCGAGTTGAAAGATCGGTTGGAAGAGGAAAGACACATTCAAAAAAAACTTGCAGGAACAGAAAAATTCGGTGCCCTGGGGCAGATGGCCTCCGGTCTGGCCCACGACTTTAATAATATTCTTGGCGCAATCATGGGGTATGTCGAAATGGCCTTGTATGACATTCCGCAAAAAAATCAAGCCCGCCAGAGTTTGGAACAGGTTTTGGTCGCGAGCCATCGTGCGAAAGATCTTGTAAAACAGATTCTTACATTTAGTCGACAGTCCGATGAAGAACATAAACCGATCATCCTCAGTGCCATTATCAAAGAAGTGCTAAATCTGCTAAGGGCATCCATTCCGACAACCATCGAAATTGTCCAAAATATCCGAGTGGACACCGCCACCATGATGGCGGATCCAACACAGATTCATCAGGTTTTGATGAATCTGTGTACAAATGCCCATCACGCCATGATGGATACGGGAGGAACGCTGGAAATTTCACTTTGCACCACTGAATTAGATGGAACTGAAATCGCCCATTATCCTGACTTGCAACCGGGATCTTATTTGAAATTGTCGATCAAAGACTCCGGACATGGCATGAAAAAAGAAACCCTTCAGAAAGCATTTGATCCCTACTTTACCACCAAGGAAAAAGACGTGGGAACCGGGTTGGGTCTTGCTGTTGTTCACGGTATCGTGAAAAGCCACGGCGGGGCTATTTCGATTCGAAGCAAACTTAAAAAGGGAACCACTATCGAAGTTTTCTTCCCCAAAATTGATGAGGAAATTTTAATTGAGACGGATACATTCAAGGAACTGCCAAAGGGCACCGAGCAGATCCTTTTTGTAGATGATGAAGAAGTGCTGGCCAGTCTAGGCAAGCATATGTTGGAACGATTGGGATATACGGTAGTTGCAAAAACCTGTCCGAAAGAGGCCTTGGCCGTATTCCAAAAGACGCCAAACAACTTTAATCTCGTTATTACGGATATGACCATGCCGAACATGACCGGAGATGTGTTCGCCAACAAACTTATGGATATCCAACCCCACATTCCGGTCATTCTTTGCACGGGATACAGCGATGCCATTACGAAAGAAAAAGCGTTTTCTTCGGATATCAAAGAGTTCCTTATGAAGCCTCATTCCATGCGGGATCTTGCCACAAGGATTCGGAGTGTATTGGATGCAGCGTAAGCTTGTTTTTTACTTCACACCATGGTCCCACGCTCTATCAGGTTTCGATGAAGTTCAAAGCACCGCTGAAGATCATGTCGAATATGTCCAACGCGGGATTCATTGACATACTTCCATAGATATTCGCGGTAGTTTGGATGGGCGCAGTTTTCAATCATCCTTTGAGCTCGCTGTATGGGGCCAAGTCCCCTTAAATCTGCCAGCCCTTGTTCGGTAACAATCACCTGTACGGAGTGTTCATTACTGTCCACGTGCGGGCACATGGGTACGATTGCGGAAATTTTGCCGTCTTTGGCGACAGAGGGTGTCATTAAAATCGATAGATAGCTGTTTCGTGTAAATTCACCGCTTCCGCCAATACCGTTTACGATGTCCATGCCATAGAGGTGCGATGAATTCACGTTGCCATAAATGTCTGCCTCAAGAACCGTATTGAGTCCAATTACGCCCAGCCTGCGGATGATGCCCGGATGATTGGAGATCTCTTGAGGGCGTAACACGATTCGGGATGCAAAAAAATCCATATCGTTTATCACTTGCCTGAGTCTGGAAGAACTCAGTGTAAGGCTTGTTGCACTGGTACCCAACAGTTTTCCGTCGGTCATAAGATCGATCATCGCATCCTGGCAAACTTCGGAATACATCCAAAAAGGCGGAATATCCGGATGGTTCCCCAGCTTCGCCAATACACCGTTTGCGACGTTTCCAACTCCCGCCTGCAAGGGTAAAAAATTTTCCGGAATTCTTCCGGCATGCATTTCATCCAATAAAAAGCGGACGACATGCTCGGCAATCTGTCGCCCAATTCCACCTGAAGGGGAAAATTCGGTGGTTTGATCCGGTTCGTTGTTTTCCACGATACCGATTACCTTTTTCGGATCAACCACAGCATACGGCCAGCCGATTCGGGTAAGCGGCTCGTGAATCGGTATGGGATTTCTAAGGGGTGGTGGAGGCATCACGAAAATATCCGCCATTTCACGCAAACGTGGCGACTGGTTTCGGTTGATTTCAATGACAACCTTGTCAGCATACCTCAGATAGGTGGGTGAGGCACCGATAGAGGTTGTCAAATACACACGCCCGTCAGCTGTGATTTCCGTGGCTTCAATTACCGCCAAATGGATGGGGCCAAAGAACCCATAGACCACGGCTTGGGGGACATGGGACAGGTGCATGTCCACATATTCCACTTGTTGATTGTTGATTTGTTTCCTTAAAGAGGCCCCGGACTGGTACGGAGCCCGCCAAGAGATGGCCTCTGCCGCAGCCATTTCATCATCGATAATTTGACCGCTTGAAGCACCGGTCAAAATCCGCAACCGAAACGAATTCCCTTTACGGTGCTCCAGATGCGCGCGTTCGATCAGTGCCCCGGGAACGACTTTGGCAGCCCCTGCCGGTGAAAAACCACTAAAGGCAATCGTGTCTCCATCGTTAATCAAAGAAACCGCTTCATCTGCCTTTAATATTGGAAAAGAGAGTTTGGATGCCATTTGATCCCTCTGAAATCAGGTGTTTTAAATCATATTAACTTGAAGAATACTGGCAACTAAAAACCAGGAGGTAAATACAGAAGAATAATATAACTTCCATTTAATTTTTAAAAGACACATTTAGAAATTTTTTGGATTCGCGGAGAAGACCTATGGCGAAGTCATACCGTCAGCCGGTCCGATTTTAATGCGTAAGCGATTGCCAAGCCTACTATAAATCCGACGGCAAGGTTTGAGGCAAGCGTAATTCCAAGCATCACCAGCGCAACGAAAAGCTCTTTTTTTACGGTCAAATCAATTACCGTAAGGGCAAGTTGGCTTCCGGCAAAAAGCAGCAACACCCCTAACACCGCCATTGGGATGAGGAAAACAATGGCAAGTGCATTTGCGCCGAGAAAGACGGCGAGCGCCATAAAAACCGAACCAATGATAAGATTTGAACCCGCCGTTCGGGCCCCAAACCGGTAGTGAGCCGCCAATCCCCCCGCACCGTGGCATAGGGGCATCCCACCAAAGATAAAACTAACAAGATTTGCAAGCGCCATACTTATACACGCGTTTTTATAGGTTACCTTGTCGGATGCTTCGTTGAAATACTGCTCAGATAAATCCGCATACGCAATAACCGCATTTCCAAGCGTCATTGGGATTTGGGGTAGCACAAGCAGGATAAATGCCGTAGCGAAGTCGGTTGTACTCGGAAACCCAAGGGGAAAGAGTTTTGGCAGATGGATCCCCAGACGCAGGTGATTCAGCCCCTCATGAGTTCCTATCAGCAACCCAGCTGCAATCCCGCCCAGAACCACGAAAAGGCCTGCGGGAAGTTTCCGATTTTCAAGCAGTGTTAGGGTAAGAATAAAACCGATCACTCCTATGATCATACCGATGGGAATGGGCCCGAAGCTTTGAACTTGAAGATACGGTTCGGCAACCTGACTAAGGATCTGGTATTTAGAGGTGCCGAGCATGAATTTTACACCCTGGGACATGAGTAGGACACCGGTGGAGAGCTGGACGCCGCGGACGACGGCCTTTGGTATATACCTACCGATAATCGTAATGGCACCAGTGCCTCCGATCAGAAATAGAAAAACCGCTATCAAGGCACCAGCGGCTAAAATTTGAGAAACATTCAAACCGGTGGCGATTGCATACGCGCCAATGACCTTCATGGGTTGAATGGGAACGGTCACTCCGTAGTAGATTCCAGAAACAATGTAAAATAACCCTACGGAAAAAAATAATCCCATGGGATTCAGACCGTTAATAAGGATCATTCCGATGGCAAGGGGAAGCAACGTTCCAAGGTCTCCCAAAGAACCTGCGCACTCCATTCGATTAAACTGATATCGGGTCATTTGTTCTCTACTCCACTGTCAATGGTCACCGGTGGTTGCTCGGTAGTGGACTGCAACTTAAAATTCAACCATTTTCATATCCGATCTATACAAAGGGTATCACCCATATGATCAGCGTGATTCCAAAGCAAACAATAAGAGATATTATCACATAAGAAACAGTGTAGCTGAAAAATTCTTTCAAGGGCACCTTTCGTTGATCTTCTTTTTCCCCTAAATTTACGGCAACAAATAGGGCGGGAGCACCGGCGATGGTTAGATTGCTTCCCAGGGTTCCTGCCCAGAGCAATGCCCAATAAAGGGGCCAGGGGTTTATGGATGCTTCCTCTGCTGCTAAATCTCGGATGACATACAGCAGGGTTAATATATACGCATCGTGTTCGACGATACCGCAAATGGCTGCGGATACCCAGTAAAGAATGGTGGTTCCCACAACAAGACTGGATTGAATATAGGGAATCATCCAATGAGCGACTAGCTCGATGACCCCCCCCTTCTCGAGTCCCCCGACCAGCGCAAAAAGGGAAATATAGAACATCACCGCTCGCCAGTCCAATTCGCATAGAATTTCTTCGAAAGAGGGGACTTCAAATTTCTTTTTAAAAATCTCCACAAGCAGAACTAAAAATGCGGCTCCAGAGAGAGTGATCATCCCCAGATGCACTCCGAATAACGGCCGAAAAGCCATGGCAAGAATGGTGCCTAAAAAAGAGATGCAAACCAGCCATGCAAACAGTTTGCTCTTGACATGCTCACCCGGATTCTCGTCCTCCGGATTAAACGCCATTCGCTGCCCTTTATGTTTTTTTTGAAATATCCTGTAAAAATAAAGGATTACCACAACATAAGTTGCTGTCAGCACAAAGAAGGAAGACGGCCTGCCGGAGTGCCAGACAAACCCGTCAAACTCGATTCCGGTGACCGAATGCAGCAGCTGAGGCGGAAGATCTCCTAACAGAAGGGCGGTGCCCATAAAATTCGAACAGAGCCCGATAAACAGAATCGCACCGTATGCGTGAAACTTGTATTTTCGACTCACTGCAAACAGCACCGGCGCCATCATCAACACCACCACCACATTGTCCACCAATATTGAAACGAATCCGGACACAGTCCCCAATAAGGTGATAAACAGCGGAACGGATCCTCTGGAAATAATCAGCAGTTTGGCTGCCATATATTCGGGTAGGCCCGTTTTTCCCAGGTAAGTTGCAATGATCCAGATACCGATAAGGATAAATATAACGTTCCAGTCCACTGCCTGAAAAGCCTGGAGGTCGGTCATAACGCCAAACGCGATCATTCCAACGATACCCAGAAAAGCACCGATGACCGTATCGATAACACCGGTAATCACCAGGATAATACTGATCAAAAAAATAATCACTGAGGGTATCATCATCAGTTCCATAACCAATCCTTTCAAGAGCAATTCGCTGTCGTTCAAGGCAGTGATCTTAAATATTTCTGTTTTTATTGAATGATTTGGGTAATTTCAACCCTTAAATCAGCATCGTAGTTTTTTACCTGAATGCTGTTTTGGCTGTGTGAGATATTTTGACTTTCTGAAAAAAGTGTTTAAGAGTTTTATATGCATTAATTTAGGCATATTCGTAAATGATGTGATCGTATACACGACGGGTTAATTAAACCCAGATTGAGATCAGATTGAGAGGTGAGCGGATTGAAATCCATCGTCAACATATTGATATTGTTTGTGATAATTGCCGGTATACAGAAATTACCATTCGATATAACTTTAGCGGGTGATAAAATGAGTGATGAACCTAAAAAGACCGAAAGCGCGACATTTGCAGGCGGTTGCTTTTGGTGTACGGAATCTGATTTTGAGAAAGTAGACGGCGTTGTTCGGGTTGTATCCGGGTATATCGGTGGGCACGATAAAAACCCCACATACGAGGAAGTGACCACCGGTTCAACGGGTCACTATGAAGCGGTTCAGGTGGAATATGACCCGACGAAAGTGAATTACAAAGACCTGTTGGATGTCTTCTGGAGACATGTTGATCCCACCGATCCCGGTGGGCAATTCGTGGATCGAGGAACCCAGTACCGGACAGCGATTTTCTACCATAACAATGAGCAAAAACAGCTGATAGAAGAATCTAAAGCGGAACTGAACAAATCCGGAAAATTCGACAAGCCGGTCGTCACGGAAGTAATCAAATTATCGGAATTTTACACAGCAGAAGATTATCATCAGGATTTTTATAAAAAAAGTCCAGGTCGCTACATGTCTTACCGATTTTATTCCGGTCGAGATCAATTTTTGGAAATGGCATGGGGGCAGGAAATGAAAAATGCAGTCGTAAGTCCGGAGAACAGGCAATTTATAAAACCCAGTGATGAGGAAAT
>JAHEHB010000338.1 GCA_024644775.1 Deltaproteobacteria bacterium | reverse complement strand
AAAACCGGCAGCACCAGTATCAACGTGGCCAGAACAGCCAGGGTGAGCAGGCCCCCAACTTTTAGATAGTCCAAAAACTTATAGCCCCCGGGTCCCATTACCAGAATGTTGGCGGGATGCGCAACCGGAGTGGTAAAGCTGGCAGATGCGGCCAGTGCAACCCCCATCATAAGTGACTGGGGCGATAAGTCCAATTCAGCAGCGGTGTTCAACACGATTGGGGCCATCAGTACGACCAAGGCAGCAGTGGGAACAAAGCAGGTTGCCAAGAAAGTCAGGGTCAGCAGGCCAAACAATACGGCGACAGGGCCGAAACCGCCCAAAAACCCGACGACACCTTCGGCTAATAAACGAGCCGCTCCGGTTGTATTCAGCGCAATGCCGAGCGGCAGCAGACCGGCGATCAAAAAAACAGCCTTCCACTCAATGTATCGATACGCTTCGTCCATGGTCAAACAGCGGGTCAATACCATGATTGCCGCCCCAACGACAGTTGAAATATAGATCGGCACCCATCCCAAAATGACCGGAATCATCACTGCCATCATAATTAACGTGGATAATTTGGCCTTTTCCAGTCGCGGTATCTCCTGGGCGGTTTCCGTGAGCACAATAAAATCGGGTTCGCGACCCAGCATTTCGAATTTGTCGCGAGGACCGTAGAGAAGTAGCGCATCACCGAAATTCAGAGCCATATCCCTTAGATTATCGTAGTACGCCCGACCCTGCCGCCAGATTGCCAACACACTGAGGCCGTGTTTTTCACGGAAGTGCAGTTGTCGCAATGTTCTGCCGACAACCGTGGTGTGTGGTGACAGTATCGTCTCCATCAATCCGACTCTTTCAGATTCGATATTTAACACCGTCTCCGGTTCAATTTCAAGATTTGCCAGGCCGCGCAGGATGCTAAGATCATCTGATCGGCCTTCCACCACCAATTGGTCATCTGTCCGCAGAACTTCATCGGGCTCCGGCATTCTGACGGTTCCATCCCGGCGCACAATACACAGAACCCTCAACCCCATGGCATCCCCTAAGCGCGCTTCCTGTAGTGTTTTACCGGTGAGGACCGACGCCGAGGGCACCCGCAGTCCCAACAGGCGTTCATTCAGGTGGTAACGGCTCACTAAATCCTCTTTGGCAACAGAACGAAAGCCACTCAAACCGGAGATGCCCCGCAGGGCGTCCAATCGCTCCCTGGGTCCTTGGATCAGGAGGCAATCACCGGTTTCCAAAGAATAATCCTGAATATTGGTGCGCCGGATCCGGTCTTTTCGTCGAATTGCAAGCACCAATGCACCGAACCGTTTACGAAAGTCAAGTTCGTTTAGGGTCTTGCCAGCGAGCGCAGAGGTGCCGTCCAGTCGAACTTCCACCAAATTGACCGCATCGGCAAACGGCTCTTCGATGGAAATTTCGGTATCTTCGACAACCAGATTTTGCCAGTTGCTCAAATTTTGTAAACGCTCCATCTCTCCCTCAGCAACCAGGCGGTCACCTTCTAGTAATATCTCAGATGGACTCGGCGCCAACAAGGTGTGATCCTGGCGGGAAATACCAACTACGTTGATTCCAAGAGCAGACCCCAGGTGACTGTCCGCCAGAGAACGATCCACCAAAACCGAAGCGACAGGAATACGGACGGTAAAAAGCCGTTTCCGTAAATGATATTGCTCATCGAGATCATAGTCGGAGACCTCTTCTCTGACACTGCGGGAAGGCAACATCCGACGCCCCAAAACAGCCATGAACACGACACCGACGATCATAACCGCCAGACCTGCGGGAGTAAAATCAAAGAGCGAAAAAGGCTGGAGGTTGTTTTCACGGAGGATCTCTGTGACCAAAATATTCGGAGGGGTGCCGATTTGCGTGGTTAGCCCGCCGAGCAAGGAACCGTAAGCCAGCGGCAGCAGCAATCGCGACGGCGCAATGCTCGTCTGACGACAAATGTCCATTACCACCGGCAACATCAGGGCGGCCACTGCAACGTTGTTCATGAATGCGGACATGACTCCAGCGCTGATCATGATCACAACAATCATTCGAACCTCACTCTGCCCGGATATCCGCATGATACGGCGGCCAATGATAGTGGCGACACCGGTTCGAGTTAGACCGCCGCTGAGAATAAAAACAGCCCATACGGTAACCACTGCCGGGTTGCTAAAGCCGGACAAGGCGTCTCTAGTGCTGACCAGTCCGGTGAGTGCGACACTGCCCAGAACAAGCAGCGCAACAACTTCCATAGGGATCCATTCTGTTGCCAGAAATACGACGGAAATCAACAGGATGCTCAGGACTAAAACGATTTGGGGAGTCAAGGGGCATATTCCTTTCGTTTAAGATAACAGACACAAGTTTCGCGCCCCCAGTTTTACTCGAGTGCCTGTTGCTGTATGTCGGATGATATTTTTGAGGGCAAAATAATGACGCGGTGCGGGTTGGCAGCACCCGATAACAAACCCCCTGCATAGGCACAGTGGCGGTGTATTTAGATACCTGTATAGTTTATGTTTTGTTTAAGCGCCGTTTTCAAAGTCGTGTGTGCCGTTGTCGTAGCCCTCTTCGAAGGTATTTTGCCCTCAAAAATATCATCCGACATACAGTTTGCATCCATTCACCGAGAAAAAGGGGTGCGAAACTTATGCAAGGTTTCCTTAATTAGCGGTTCATTATAAACACGAATATGGTACAAGTGCCCCGAGTAGGTTTGTTTAAGATACCATGAATCGTCTCAGCGATAAAGGACTCTTCCTTCTATGGAAAACTTGGTGTTTGTCACGACAGCCGGCAGTCTGATAATTTTTATGGCTTTTTTTATTCGTTCTCTCACCGGCTTTGGAAGTGCCATGGTAAGTATTCCCCTTCTGGCGTTTTTATTCGATCTAAAATTTGCAGTTCCTCTGGAGGCACTA
The DNA here is from genome assembly GCA_024644775.1 of Deltaproteobacteria bacterium. Next base: position 3,257 of record JAHEHB010000338.1, on the reverse strand, counting down.
TTGGAAGTGGGTCTCAGCATTTTATTGATGAATAAGGTCTATAAATCGATTCACAAGAAAATCATTATCCCACTGATAATAGGTACTATTATTGGTTCTTTATTCGGGGCCTATATTTTATTTTCATTTGCAAATATATTCCTTAAAAAAGCCTTAGGAGTCACCATAATCTTATTTGCCCTTCATCTGTTGATCGGCAAGACCCATAGTATTGTTAAACCACTTTCTTCAGGTTGGGGGGTATTTGCCGGAACAATGGGTGGTGTTTTGGGTGGTTTATTCGGTATGAGCGGTCCGGCGTTTGTGATATACCTTACGCAAAACGTAAAGAAAAAAGATGTCTTGCGGGCCTCTCTGATTGGACTGTTTGCTATTGACTATTCCTGGCGCGTGGGTGTTTATGCAGCTACCGGGCTCTTGACGATGGAGACACTCAAATATGCGCTGCTTTTGACCCCGGCATTGGTTATGGGAACAATATCAGGCCACAAGGTACACTTCCAAATTAGTGATGAACGATTTATACAAATTGTAGCCGTCATACTCGCTGTATCCGGTATATTTCTATTGGTTCGATAAGGTAAGCCCACTCGGAAACTCAAACATGCACTGGGGCCTAATCCGCACAATTATAATACTTCCCGGCACAGTACTCGTTTTTGTACCCGTATGTATTTGGATGATCATCTTCTTTATCGCAAATGCCGTCTATTTTCCCTTTTTTGAGGAAAAAGATTTGGAAAATCGGTATGGTGATACCTATCGGGAATATAAGGCCAATGTTCCCCGTTGGATTCCTCGACTGCGAGAAGGGGGATGATACATAACAAATAAAAAAAGGAGAACCTTGTGATTGTATACATCGGCCTTGATATCGGAGGCACCAAATTCATAAATACAAAAAAATCTATTGCGAAAACTGAAACCTTTGATAGGTTACGAATGCAGGTGACATCTTACAAGAACTAAACTGAACAGAGGGAGCGACCATGGAAATTAAAGTAATTAAATCCAAAAAAATTGGCCAAAAGTATCGACCGAAGGATTCAGAGCTGGGATTCGGAAAATACACGACCGATCATATGTTTCTGATGGATTATACACATGAAAAGGGATGGTACGATGCACGCATTGTACCCTATGATGATCTAAGGCTCGATCCGACGGCCATGGTACTGCATTACAATCAGGAGGTATTCGAAGGGCTCAAAGCATATGCTTTGGATAACAGTGGGATTGCCTTGTTTCGGCCTGAAAAGAACATACAGCGGATGAACTCATCCACCAAAAGAATGGTAATGCCGCAAATAGATCCGGATCTCTATTTACAGGCCATGAAGGAACTTATTTTGCTTGACCGCGAGTGGATTCCGACCTCGGAAGGAACATCCCTTTACATCCGCCCCACCATGATCGCCACTGAACCCGCACTCGGGGTGCGACCGTCCAATCAATACCTTTTCTTTATCGTTCTGGGTCCGGTAGGGGCTTACTACCCTGGAGGTTTCAGTCCGACCAAAATATATGTTTCCGGTGAATATGTTCGCGCCGCAGAAGGAGGACCCGGAGAATCCAAAACATCCGGAAACTATGGCGCAACCCTACTTGTGTCCACGCAAGCTGCCGAAAAAGGTTACACACAGGTTTTGTGGCTCGATGCGAAAGAACATAAATATGTGGAAGAAGTCGGCACCAGCAATATCTTTTTTTATATCAATGACGAATTGGTGACCCCGCCTCTTAAGGGCACCATCTTGCCTGGAATTACCAGAGACTCTGTAATCCAACTGGCCAAACATTGGGGGATCAACGTTTCCGAGCGTCTGATTACAATCGATGAGGTTATCGATGGATGCAAAAACGGTGGGCTTAAGGAAATGTTCGCCACCGGGACGGCGGCAGTCATATCGCCAGTGGGACAGATCTGCTTTAAAAACAAAGATCATAAAATCGCAGGCGGAAATGTGGGCGAGTTTTCTCAAAAACTCTACGATGAAATTACCGGTATACAGTACGGTCATAAAGAAGATCCGTTTGGTTGGCGGATTCGAATTGCTTGATGGGTAGACGGGGGAAAGACGCCCCATATTCTTGATAAAAAAGATACTCGGTAAAAAAACCGGAATACAACCCCTATGAATGACGGTGCCATATTCTCTACACCGCCAACATGAATCACTTATAAAACATCGTTAAAGTCAGACAATACCCTCTATCGTGCGGCGATTTCCATGGTGAGACTTGTCCAGGTAAAGACCCATAGAGACATCGAGAGAATCAAGCAACTCTTCCTAGAGTATGCCGACGCGTTGGATTTTGATCTTCATTTTCAGAACTTCGCAGAAGAACTCCGAAATCTGCCCGGAGATTACAGATCTCCAAAAGGTTGCCTGATATTGGCGGTGGAAAATGATGAAGCGGTGGGGTGTGTGGCATTGCGTCCACTCAGCCCGAATATCTGTGAAATGAAACGGCTTTATGTTAATCCAAAGCGCCGCGGTCAACAGATTGGGCGAATGCTGGCAAGTGCCATCATTACTGAAGCGTTACAACGCGGATATGAACGCATGCGATTGGATACGGTGCCGTCCATGAAAAAAGCAAAAGTGCTGTACGAATCCATGGGCTTTAAACAAATCCCAACGTATCGGCATAACCCTGTCCCGGGTGCCATGTATTTTGAACTAAAATTCGATAAAACCACCGAAAAGGGAATAGCGGGATGAAAAACTCACTTAGAGAATACATGAATTTTGCCGTCGAGACTGCTTATACCGCAGGCCGTCTGACGCTCGGGTTCTTTCAAGGCGATCTGGAAACAGAATACAAAGAAGACGACAGCCCCGTAACCCTTGCCGATAAAAAGGCTGAAGAGCTGATTCGATCCAAAATCGAAAAACGTTACCCCGGACACATGGTTATAGGCGAGGAGTACGGTGGGGATGCGGAGAAAACAGACACGTGTTGGTTCATTGATCCCATCGACGGAACCAAATCATTTATTCGCGGCGTTCCACTCTATGCGGTGCTGATCGGTTTAGAGATCGAGGGTACGTGTGAGGTCGGCGTCGCCTATTTTCCTGCCTTAGACGAAATGATATATGCGGCTACCGGAGAGGGCTGTTACTGGAATGGACGGCCCACCCGCGTTTCCCGAATAGATCGTTTGAGCCGAAGTTTTGTTTCCTATACGAATGCTGCTGATTTTAAAAAATACGGGCGTGTCGAGGCGTGGCGTCGAATCAAAGATGCGTTCT
>JAHEHB010000043.1 GCA_024644775.1 Deltaproteobacteria bacterium | reverse complement strand
GAAGGTGATCTTTATATACTTATCAAAAAGCCTTGAACTGAGCAGTTTCAGTTTATTTCAGATGCTCTTCGGTGTACAAAGACAGTTCGATCATTCGCTCAAGGAGGTCATCGGTCTGCATACCGGGAAAATTGTGACGAACCAATTCCTTACAGAACAGGCGACAAATATAGCGAAGCTTGCGGGTCTTCTGCTTGCCGGCGTACACAAAGTCTCGGTGCCCGTTGTTGATCAGGATCACGTTTTTGTCCACATCGAATCTTGAACGCCACATCTCCCCCGGAGCCCTGCGATACGTATACCCGGGGAGCCCTTTACGCACCCCTCCGGCCCCTGTCGGTTGATCCATTAGTGATTCGGTGACGGTTATCAACGCCTCATCCCTACGTTCCGAAATGCCCTGACGGACGATGAGCCTCAGTGTGGTGAGGCATGGCTCCGGGGGGGCCTTAAAGATCACAGCATCCCCATCGTTGCTCTCGAGTTGACCTTCACCCTCGGAAATTTCCCAGTGATAGTCTAGGTTTTCCCAGAGGGTTCGTCTTGAGCGATCCCGGCATACCGCGTGGTATTTCTTTTGTTTGCAAACAGGGACCACACTCGACTTTGGGGAGATCAGTGCACTGAACAGCGGGCCGGCGTACTCAAAGAATTTTCTTTGCTCCCGGTCATCACCCTCAGGCTCAAGCGCTTTTTCGGGCGTTTCACCCGCCCGGCCATTCGTATCCCGGGCAGCATCCATAACCGACCCTGCAGGATAAAGAGGGTTTCTTTTTTTTGGAGTTTTCCGGGCATGAATCTCGAACCAGTCATATTCCTCCTGGGGAAGACGCAAAAACGCTTCCCTCAGGGCGCGCTGAACCGTACGCAGAATCTGGCGACTGGACCGTTCTTCTTCCGCCTTGCGCTGTTCGTCGATTATCTGCTGAAGCCGCTCTTCAACCGGTTCCATTGCCCGGCAGAACGCTTCAAACCGGTCATCACGAATAATCCCCTGGCGGGTCCCCGGTGTCAGATTCAGGAACGGAGCGTCGACAATACCCTGCAAATACCCTGCATTCCACGGTTCTTTTTGAAAATGATCGAGTTCACTTACCGACGATAGGACCCGTGTTCCCCCCCGATACAATCCAACCTCATTGGCGGAGCCGGGATCGCTGAGATACAGTTCCAGGTAGATATCACCCGGTGCGGTCTCATCAGGCCGCAGGTCATGAAGCAGCCGCCCGGTGAACTGTCGCGGAACCACGATATGCTCGGTTCGGCTTGTTCGATCCACAACTGTGATCGTTACCTCCGATTCCTTGATTCGGTCTCTGAGTTCGGACGCAAGATAGCGCTGGATCTTCTCACCGGTCAAGGATCGTAACCCGGGCAATAGGGGATAGATCATCAGGTCTGTTCCTTCGAAGGGAATCAATACACGTTTCTTCAGAACCGAAAAATCCGGTGAATTTTTGGCCATGATCATTTCGTATTTGTTTCCATCGGCTCCGCAACAGGCCATACTCAGGTTCTGGCCAACCGTCCAAAAACTAAGGAGGCCAATGCCGAATTCGCCCTGGACTCCTTCTGCGCCCTTGGCCTTTAATTGTCGCTTTATGGAATCACAAATGTGCGTCGCTACGTACCGAAAATCGGGCAATCCGCTTTCATTCCTCGGAATGCCTTCACCCTCGTCGCTGATCTTGAGATAAAATTCACCCTTCTTCTTTCCCCGCGTGATGGCAATTTTTTGGGCCCGTGCATCAATACTGTTTTCCACAAACTCAGCCACTGCTTTCAGCGGATTGGCTTGAGAGCTGGCAATGATGCTGATCGCATTCCAATGATCGGCGATGCGCAGCTTCCCGGCAGAGGGGTCTTTTTTTCCTCTTTTCTGAGTGGATTTTGCCACCGCCAATCTCCAGAAGCTGTCGTTTGGTTATTCTGATATTAACAATTCGCTCAAGAAAGTTAAAGATACGATAGAAGCAGACAACCCGTCAAGGTGTATGCAGTTATCATCATAAAAGGAGATTGTTTTTTTTTAGATTTTAAGCTCTGCTCCGATAAAATTGATTTTTGGTTCACTCGAAAAAAGGTGGGGATTAAAAATATTCTGGGGGTCGTATTTCTTTTTGAGCATGGTTAACTCCGCCTTTCTCTGTGTGTCGGACAATTTAAACAGCTCAAGACCAAGGCCGTGTTCTTTTCTCTTGAGGGTAAAATACTTTTCGTTATTGACAATCGCTTCATTCAATTCCTGGGTTAACTGCCAGGCTTTCAAATACTCTTCTTTGGTAACCAGCGCTTGAGGCCTGTAGTGGATGACGATTCCATCGATATACTGATGCCCAATGGGTCTTCCGGGGAGTTTTCCTTCACATAGCTCAAATATTTTCTTAAGAACGATTCCCAACTTTGAAGGCTTGGTGACATAGATATCCTCAAATCCCGGAATCGCCACTCTTGCCGTTGATTTTCCGGTGGCTGCCTTTCTGACCCCCAGCATGATGTTCATATTTTCGACGGAAATATTTCGATAGATTACGCCGTTATATTTTTTGACAATGCTTTCCAGATTATGCATACCGTTTTTTTCACCCTGGTACAATAGCAGCATCTTTCTGTTCTGTTCTTCGACTTTAAGGAAATCGGCCAGCTCCTTATTTTCCCATAAGACATCATCCTTTTGTAACAGCAGGGGATCGATAAACAAAAATTCCGCGTTTAAAAAGGAACAGTTTTTCTGGGTATCTTCGATTAGGGTCCCCATTTTTTCTCCGATTTCCGCGATATCATCCGATTCGTACGACAATACGACGTTTTCCGTATCGGAGGAATCCAGAATCGGGACGATTAGCACGCCGATTTCCAAAATTACCCCCAAGGTGCCCTGAAATCCGCCCAATATTTCAATTTCATTTTTGTCAGTAATTTCAACGGTTTTTTCACCTTGGTCATCGACTACCACCATTTTCAGGTAACCGACGATATCCTTGAAGGTTCCGTATTTGGGTGTGCCGTTTCCCCCGGCGTTTGTTGCAAAATTACCGGCAATACTCGACCAGCCGGAGGAAGGAACGACCGCTGTGTGGTAGTTTATTTTTTTTAGATATCGATCCAGTTCATCAGTGGAGAGGCCACTTCCGACAATGGCATACAACTCTCTATCATCATTTTCCTTAATTTCGGTGGGCTGTAAATCCCTGTCAACAATTTTAATCTTCGGTTTTCTTTGGCGCATACCCCATTGGTCACAGACCCCCAACCGATCGACCACCATCAGAATGGCGTGTGCATCAGCCAGTGCTGCACCGGCTGTACTGGATCCCATGGCACGGGGCGTAATCGCCAGTTTGTGTTGAGCGGCGAAAGAAATTACCTTTTTTACCTCCGACTCATTTCTGGGAAACACAAGGGCAAAGGGTTTGCCCAGTGTCAAGAAAGAAGCGTCACTCTTGTAGCGCTGGTCCAGGTTTTCGCTGAATAAGATGTTTTCTTCGCGGCAATACTCTTGGAATTGTTTTTTGCTGGTCATTTTTTCAGGGTTTGTTTTTACTGTAAATAAATTGAATTTACAAGGCTTTAGCTACGATCTCTGTGATATCGGTGATATTTAACGGCGGCAGATCCCTGATGGGTTTGCCGTCAAGATAACAGTTAAAATGGATCCGGCATTTGGGACAGGCTGTTATGACGTGTTTTGCGCCGGTTTCTGCCGCCTCTTCCAGGCGATCGGACTGCAAAAACTTGATGTATGAGTCACAATTTGAGAAACCACCGACTCCGCAACAGCGTGAGTTTTCCCGGATAAACTCCATCTCTTTAAAGTCGAGTCCGGCGATATTTTTCAGAATATGTCGGGGTGCATCATAATTGTGGCCGACCCTGCCGAGTCTGCAGGGATCGTGATAGGTCACCGTTTCCTCCACCGATGTGGTTAGCTTCAGGTCTCCTTGTCCCAGTGCTTCCGCTATAAACTCCGTTATATGCTGCACTTCCCAGTCTACGTTTTCTATTGCAGGATATTCGTCTCTTAACGTCGCAAAACATTCAGCACAACTGGTGATGATTTTTTTTATTCCCAGTTCCTTAAACAACTTAAGGTTTGATTCTGCCAGCTTCCGAAAAACGCCGGTCTCTCCGTTCCATAAAAGGTCATAACCACAGCACTTTTCACTATTGGAAACAACCGGTTTGATTCCGGCACCATTTAAAATCTTTAGCGTATTTTTAGCCGTCGTTATGCTAGTGGTATGAGGGAAAACAAAATCGAATACCGGCAGGCAACCGACAAAATATAGTATCTCACCGGAGTCGACAAACGTATCCGTATCTAAATTTACCAACCGGTTTTGGGGAACCTGCAAATCCGCCTGAAATTGTTGAATGGTACGTAGAATCGTTCCATGTTTGCACTCATCGATTTGTCCCTTTTCTCGGGCTTTCTTGCGGGCCTGCCTGACGGCTTCGATGTACTTGATACTTGACGGGCAAACTTCTTTACATTGAAAACACGTAAGACACCGGAAAAGATCTTTGTCCTCTGTGAATTTTTCATCCCCCTCTAACAGTAATTGCAATGTATTACCCCTGGGAGAATAGGTGGGGTCGACCCGATTCAAAGGGCAACTGAGCTGGCACTTGTTGCACTGTATACATTCAAGTTCGCTGGTGTTTGATTTGTCCATGAAAAAAACCTGTTTCGTAATAATAAGTTTACCACAAAGGCACGAAGGGTTAAAAAATGGTTTGCAATAGTAATATCAACTTGGTGTCTTTGTGGCAAAAATATTAGCCTGATGCTTTTACCTTACTTTCGTCTATACTATCGCGGGAAGCCGCGATGTTGTTCCTTGTCAGGGGGCTTGGTCCCAGTTTTTTTAATTCCTCGACAAATTCCGTAACGACTTTTACGAATAAAGGACCTTCGCCACCCGAGACTTCTTCGATCCTCAATCGTTCGGGTTCGATACCCAGGTAGTACAGGATTTTTTTTAGCTGATCCACAACAAGTACGGCATTTTTATTGCCGGATACATAGTGGCAGTCGCCGATATGGCAGCCAACGAGCATGACACCATCGAATCCTTTCTCAAAGGCTTCCAGCACCAGGGGTGTATCCACCCGGCCGAGGCACATCACTCTCAGCAGTTTGATATTTGCCGGATATTGCATTTTGTTCATGCCAGCCTGATCGGCACCTGCATAACCGCACCAGTTGCAGGCAAAGCCCAGAACATCGGGTTCAAAGCTCATTTACCGGTCTCCAATTTTAAACCGTCTATCCAATTTTAAACCATCTATCAAGGCGCCTATCTGTTCGTCGGTTCCTGAATGGACACTGGCGGCTCCGGTGGGGCACAAAACTGCGCATTTGCCGCAGCCCTCGCACATGCTGGGCTCCACACAGGCACAGAGTTGAGCCGCATCGACCCGAACAGCGTCAAATTCACATCCTTCCTCGCATCTACCACAGGCCCGGCAGAGAGAGGCATCGAAGGTCGCGATCATCGGGTTTAACCAAACATAACCGTCACCGAGGTATGATACGACGCTGGAAGCCGCACTGCCCGCCTGGGCGATGGTGTCGGGTATATCCTTGGGTCCTTGAGCGGCGCCGCAGACAAAAATATTTTTTACCATGGTGTCTGTGGGCCGTATCTTTTGATGAAACTCCTTTACAAAGCCGCTTTCATCTCTGGAAATATTGAGTTTTCGTATTAGATCGGAATTTTCGGCGGCTTCGGTGGCGCTGGAAAGAACCACCAGATCGGCCTCGATTTCCAGCAGTGCGCTGGTATTGGCGTCCTCCACCGTTACCAGGAGTTTACCGGTCTCTTTATCTTCTATAATATTGCCGGGTAATCCTCTGATAAATTTTACTCCCATGCCCTTCACCGCTTCAAAATATTCCTCATAACCTTTGCCAAAGGCACGGATATCGATGTAGCAGATGTATATCTCGGCATCCGTATCAAAATATTTCTTTACCAACCCGGCATGCTTTAAGGCAGCCATACAGCAGACCCTGGAACAATACCGATGCGCGCCCTCAATACCTTGTTCGGCGGCACGAGAGCCCACGCATTGTACCATAACGATTTTTTTGGCAGGTTTTTTATTGCTGACCTTTAGAATTTCACCGTTTGTCGGGCCGACCGGATCGAGCATTCTGGCGAATTGAAGCTGGGTAACGACATCCGGGTATTTCCCATAACCGTAATGCAGGGTGGTGGGATCAAACTCCTTAAACCCCGTGGCCACTATCACCGCCCCGACCTCAATGCTCTCCATGTTATCTTTTTGAAAGTGATCCACCGCATTGGCTTCACAGGCGATTTCGCACGCCCGGCAATCGGAACAATCCCCGCACTGGAGGCATCGTTTGGCTTCGGCGATGGCCATCTCTTCGGTGAACCCGGTTTCTACCTCGGTAAAATCATTCCTTTCCTGCAAAGGGATTTCGGGCATTTTAATTCTCGGAGTTGATTCGTAGAACCCCTCTTTTGATTGAATGATTTCCTGCCGGTTATAATCCATTCTCTGGTAGGGTTGTGCTTTCCCCGGGTAAGTCTTTTGATTCAAATAACAGTCAATCTCTTGGGCGGCCAATTGTCCTTTGGCAATGGATCCGATAACGGTAGAAGGTCCGGTCGTTATGTCCCCGCCGGCAAAAACCTTTTCCAACCCGGTAGACGTGCTATTTTCTTCGGTTTTTATTAGCCCTCTGCGATTGACGTTCAGTTTGACGCTATCTCCCATAAATCCTAAATCGGGTCCCTGACCGGTCGCCGTAATCAGCATATCCAGTTCAACGCGTGTTTCAGAGCCTTCAATGGGAACCGGGCGCCGTCTTCCGCTATCATCCGGTTCGCCGAGTTTCATCTTGATATATTCCAGGTGAGTCATGCGATTTTCTGCATCACCCAGCATCCCGGCCGGTGCCGCCAAAAAATGAAATGTTACCCCTTCATGTTCTGCCGCATCGATTTCAGGCTTGATTGCAGGCATTTCCGCTTTGGTTCTACGGTAGATGATGGAGACCTCTTCAGCGCCCAGGCGGATCAGGGTACGCGCACAATCGATGGCGGTGTTTCCGCCGCCGATAACGGCACACCTGCGACCGATGGGCACGGATTCGCCGCGCCCGATTTTTGAGAGAAAATCGATTCCGGTGTAACAGCCGGTAAGGTTTTCACCATCCACTCCGAGTGCATAGTCTTTCCAAGCGCCTATTCCGAGAAAAACCGCATCATATTTTCCGGATATAAGAGATTCGAGATCAATATCTTGCCCGAGTTTCGTATTTGTTTGGGCATGAATACCGAGATCCAAAATACCTTGAATCTCCCAGTTCAGAATCTCTTTGGGTAACCGGTACTCGGGAATGCCATACCGCAGCATTCCGCCGAGTTCCGGCATTGCCTCAAAAATTGAAACATCATAGCCGAGGTGGCGAAGCGAATGGGCGCAGCTCAAACCGGCCGGTCCTCCACCGACGATGGCAATGTGCTTTTTGTTTGCGTCTGTCTGATTGTCGGTCTGGTTTATATCCGTTTGATTTATAATTGGGAGGACCGCCGGCCTGATGTTATGTTCTCTGGCATAATCGGCCAGAAATCGTTTAACCCCCCGGATCGCTATGGGTTCATCGATATCATTCCTTGTACACTCAGTTTCGCACATATGGTCGCACACCCGACCGCAGACGGATGGCAGAGGATTATCCCGACAGACGACGTTGAAGGCTTCTTTATACCGTTTTTCCGCCACCAGCGCCAAGTACCCCTGGGCAGCCTGATTCACCGGACAGGCGGCCTTGCAGGGTGCCATTTGCCTTTTTTGTATGGTATATAAATTCGGCACGGCCGCGGCAAAATGTTTGTAAGCAATCTTTTTTGTCGAGAATAATCCCTGATCGTATTCATTATAGACATCTACGGGACAAACCTCGGAACATTTGCCGCATCCGGTGCACTTTTCTTCATCCACATAACGCGCTTTTCTTAAAACCTTTAGTCGCAAGCCTTCGGGTATCTTCTCCACATCCTGCACTTCCGAGTAGGTCATCAGGCTGATATTTTTATTTTTAGCCACTTCGTCGAGCTTGGGTGATAGGGTGCACATGGCACAGTCGTCGGTGGGAAAGGTCTTGACCAATTTGGCCATATTACCGCCGATGGTGGTTTCTTTCTCGATAAGATAAACCTTGTACCCCATCTTTGCCAGAGAAAGGGAGGCGTGAACACCGGCAATTCCACCGCCGATGACGGCGACATCCTTGTTGACTTTTACCTTTTCTATTTTTAAGGGTTTCAAAAGACGAACTTTATCAACCGCACCTTCAAGCAGTCTTATCCCTTTTTGGGTGGCTTTTTCCGGTTCATTGTGATGTGGGTAGGAACACTGTTCACGCAGGTTGATCATTTCAAGTAGATAGGGGTTTAGTCCGGTTTCCTTGATACATTCCCTATACAGCTCTTCGTATTGTTTGGGAGTACAGCAACCGATGACCACCGAGTCCAAGTCCTGTTCTTTTATGGCGTTTTGAATAACCGCTTGTCCTTCACTGGAACAGGTAAAAGACTGATAATCGGCAAATTCAACGTCCGGCTGCTCTATGGCATATTCCTTTAGGCGATCAAGATCGACCACTTGGGATATGTTGCCTCCACATCGACAAAGAAAGACGCCAATTTTTTTATTATTCCCCATTTTACCTATGATTTCCGCCACCAGGGCACAAAAAAGTCATAAAAAATAATATCTTTGTGTCTTTGCGACAAGTTTTTTTATTCCTTCAATACTTGATGAATTCTGCTTATTACGAATTCATCAATGCTGATAGGTGCTTACTGACACCAATCATATTCTTGTCTAAGCCCAATTTCCGCGGTTTAATCCCCAACGCCAGTCCTAACATTTGAGCAAGATGCAGGACGGGAATGTCTGACCGGTTCGATTTATTTGCGGGTTTTTGATAACCGTCAAGGCTAAGGTGACACAGGGTGCAGGGGGTAACCAGCATGTCGGCCTTCGCCTTTACTGCATTCGACAGGCATTTTCCGGTCATTTTCAATGAAGTGGCCTGATCGTTTAGCAATATATGAAAACCACAGCAGTTGTACTTATCCTCGTAGTCTGCCTCTTGAGCCCCGCAGACGCTGATAAGTTTGTTTAAAAAATCGGGTTCTCTCTCATCGGCTATGATATCTGAGGGCCTGACGATATGACAACCGTAAAAGGGTGCGATTTTTACATTCCTGATAGGTACCTTAATCAATTCTTTCAGCCTGTCAAGCCCGATGTCGTCACGCAGGAGCCACAGAAAGTGTTTTATCCGAACCTCACCCTTGTATTCGAGCCCCACTTGCTTCAGATCCGCGTTTACCTGTTGATAAAGCGTTTGATTTTCCGCTAAGGTTTTTTTTGTATTCAGCATTGTCAGCAGGCAGGTATTACAGATTAAGACGATATCCCTTTCTTCCTTTTCTGCCAAAGCGAAGTTCCTGGCGTTAAGTGTGTATTCGAAATCGGGGTCTTCTTCCTCAACAACGCCGGCACCGCAACAGGAATATGCATTGTTTTCGGTAACGTCCAATCCCAGAAAATCCAACACACTGCTGGTTGCCAACCAGGCTTCTTTGGCAGTCGCTTCACCGGCACATCCTGGATACAAGGAGTATTTCATTGTTTTTCTCTTCTATGTTCAATCATCCGACTCAGTTTTTTTACGTCGTTCATTCGTTTTATTCTTCTGGGCAGCAAAGGCGGAAGCTTTCCTTTAAACAGCATTCTTATTGATTGGGGGATCTGAGAGACGATACCAAACCGCAATGTATGAAGCGGTAGGATCATCTCGTTGATTTTACCTGTTTTTAAGATGCTCTTTTTGAAATATAAAGAATGCCTTACACCTTTGAAATTAATAACCCCTTCCTTTAGCGCAATATGCCGTAATGCCATTATTATGTCACCGGGCTTAATACCTTTCGGACATTTTTCCAGGCAACTGTTACATCGGGCACAGATCCAGATCATTTCCGATTTCAGTACCTCGTCTTTTAAGCCCAGCACCGCTTTTTGAATCAACTTTCGGGGGTTATACGCCGGATTCACCGAAAATACCTGGCAGGTGGAGGCGCACGTCCCGCAACTCAAACATTTGGTAATTCCTTCACCTTTTGGCTGCCTGGATATCTCTTTATAAAAATGGTAATCTATTCCACAGGTTTTCGTAGCTTTCATCTTGTCCGCCTTATTTAAACTGATTTTTGCTGGCAGGTTTAATATGCCTTAGATGAAATGATAAGATTCCAAATCGAAGGCCATGCTTTGATTAAAATACAGAATTTGAGCCGTTTTGTCAACCGAATGAAGTGTCCTTACAGGGCCAGGTCATGTAGACACGTAATTACTTGGATATGCGTAAATTTAATTATTTTTCGGAATCATGGAAATTCCAAGCACCAAAAAACAAATACCAAATAAAAATCAATGACCAAAATACAAAATTCAAAACATTTAGATCGGCCACAAGATACCAGATAACCCATTAGAATGTTTCGATCATTGGATATTGGAATTTGGATATTGTTTGGAATTTGAGTATTTGGATTTGGGATTTTTTTGCCTGTATCCGGAGGATCAAATTGTTTTCATATAGTTGGGTTACGATCTACTTTTAATGTTACTCTGTGTGTCTTTATCCGAAAGCCGGAAAGGAGATAGTAATCGTTTTATCATGTACAAATTTAATGGGGCGCCTTACCTGGAACCGAACGATCATGCATCCTGGCAAGTCTCAGCACTCTGTGGGTTGTTGTTTCTCCGAGGCCGGGAATGATGATTTTTTGGGGTTCCGAAATGATTCGGCTATTGACCAATCGATAGGTTTCTTCATCAATTAGCATACATTCATTGGCCGCATGGCTTTCAAGTTTTGAGGCTAAATTGACCGAATTTCCCAAATATGTAAACTCTGTTTTGATATAATTCCCCAATAAAATGGCATAGATTTCACCCGTACTCAAGCCGATACGGACACGAATATTTTTATCAACCCCGTATATCTTCTTTAGCTTACGATTTTTATGCTTCAGCGCCCGGTGGATGTCCATCCCGGAATTAATTGCACGAAAGGCCTTATCGGAAGAGAGAATGTGTCCATGTTCAAATATCGCCATAAAGCCATCTCCAAGAAACTTATCGATATAGCCATTGTACTGATAGATAAGGAGATACATTCGATCGATTAGCTCATCGACCATTTTTACGGTGAGACTCTCATCAGATTTTTTCATCAATCTGCTGAAATCGACTATATCGACAAATAAGGTTGAGGCGAATAGTTTGGTTCTTGCCCGCGACGTTTTAAATGGACTGACGTGTCTGCCCAGGCGGTTTTTTACAAATACGGAATCGTCATATACCAGATCGGACGTCAACAGTTCTGTGGCTTTATATCTATCAATGGCGCGTACGGCATTAAAAGCGCGTATGATGATATCCCTGATACCAAGCACCATCCCCAATTTGGCGGACTCTTTGAAATTTTCATACGCTTTAGGTTCCTCATTTATGGCGTAATACACCGCACCCATTTCATACAGTACGTCGGCCATGAGAGGATCAGATTTTAGTCGATGCTCCTTGGCCATAGATAGCAGGTCGCTTAGCTTTGTCTCCGCCTCTCCATAATCAAGAATTTTTCGATAGATTTTTGCTGCCAATAATCCGGCCTGCATGCTTTCGGTGTGCATCTCTTTTTTCTTAAAGAACGGCTCCAAAGCCAGGGCTGTTTCCAGCGCATGATCCACCTGATTAATCAAGTATTGAAACTCTGCCTTCTCTAAGCGGGACAATATCCGGCCTTTTTCGTTGTTGTGGTGACTGAAAATGCGAACGGCCTCATTTAGATTTTCCAATATCTGATGATCGACTAAGCCGACGAGACGATTGATCCGACTATAATTGACCAGTGCGTATGCATAGATGTTGGCAAGTGGCTGATCGGACGGATTTGCAATGTGGTTTTGATAGCAAACTTCTTTTTCTAAGGCCGCATATTGTTTTGATTGGTGATGGTTACCAATTGATAGGCTAACTCTGCTGAGCAGCGCGTATATTTCTCCCAAGTACTTGGATAATGACGGTTCTGACTGTGCCAGGTTCAGCGCATCGGTCAGGTAGGATTCTGCGTCTAAATAATTCCACTGCGCATTGTGGACATGCCCCAAGGATATGTAGATTTTTATTTTCCAACGATTGTATAACGATTCGGTTTGATCTTCTAATATATCGATGGCCTCGTCCAACAGCTGCTCCGCACGGGGAAACAGCAGCACCTTTTGTAAAAAAAGATTTTTGTGCCATTTGATGATAGCGGATATAGCGGGAGACGTTAGAAAAGAAGATGTTTTTTGTTCAAAGCACGCCAGATAATCGAAAATTTGTGCTTTAGAACCGGCAAGATCAAAGGCGTGGAATATCTCATGGATTGTACGGATGTCCTTTTGGATTTGGGTGTTTTCACGCATAAAATACAGATAAAGACACGATCAACATAAAAGGCGTTGTTATTTTCGACCCCGGTACGGTATGTCGGTATCGGGTTTGGCATTAATAGTATGCAAAAAACATACCCAAGCCCTTTCATATTAGATGAGCACCCATTCCTTTTCGATTCGCGCCACGTCATTTAAGGTCTTTTTCTTAAAAGCGTTCATATCGTCATGATGCGAATCATCTGATTTTATTTCATCCGGTTTTATTTCATCCGGTTTCATTTCATCCGACTTGGTATCGTCCGATTTGGTATCACCTGGTTTGTTATCATTTGGGGCTTCATCGCTTTCAATCGCTTCGATCACCAATTGGTATAAATGGGGGCGCAGTTTTGCGTACACCTCGGTTTCCCGGAATGTTTTTTTGTCAATGTCCGTGGTAAGTAAAACCCGACATGAATTGATAAGCTCCCGACGTTTCGCTTGACGAAGTTTTCGTTTCTCCACCCCCCAGTGCACCCAGGGTGCGATGAAGGAGCCGATGAGCCCACCCAGAAACCCAAGTGCCGCCGGAATGACATATCGCAAGATTGTTTCTTCCATCGATTTGAGACCCTTTCTTCTAACCCGGTTCCCGCCTACGGCGGGAGAAGCAAAAAGGAGTTACCACAAAGGCGCTAAGACACAAAGCAAATATTTGTTCAAAAATTTTTGAAGCCGTAATCTGTGTTGGATGAGTTTACTTAAACAGGTTTGAGGTGAATTTGAAAGCACTTTTTTGAATTTACGATATTATAAGATGAAGTCGGCAGGTTCAAGGGCTCGTTTAAAAATAAATTGGCATTTAATGCATCCCCTTTTTCAGACCATCTTGCCAATCTCCGATCAAACTGATTTGATCCGAATCCGGGCGCCTAAAACGCCAATTTATTTTTAAGCGAGCCTTAGCCATCTAATTTCGCTTGATAGATCTTTTGGTATTTGAAAACTTTTTTGATATAGCTTTTTGTGGCCTTGTACGGAGGAATTCCGTTGTATTTTCTGACTTTTGCACTTCCAGCGTTATAAGCCGCCAAGGCAAGCGCGGTGTCACCATCAAATCGCTTGAGCATTTGCTTAAAGTACCGGACACCGGCATTGATATTTTGTTCCGGATTGAAAATATCATCAACCCCCAGCGCCCTTGCTGTGGTCGGCATCAACTGCATAAGACCAATGGCCCCGCTTTTGGATACCGCTTTCGGATTGTAACTGGATTCGGCCATAATAATCGCTTTAATTATCGCAGGGTCTACTTCATGATGATTCGCGGCTTTGAGAATAATCGGTGTAAATACATCCTCTGCTTTTCTTTTTTTAGTAGCGGGTACTCTCGTATCAATCTCCACTGTTTGTCGGACCTCCGGTAAGCTTGCGATAGAATCTGCCGGAACGTTTAAGCCGGCAGTGTTACAGATGCGATACGAATCTGCAGGAGGATCCAAAACAAGTGGTGCAAATGGTTCGTTAAATGGATTAGCGGGTATATGGGCCGATAAACTGCCGTCCATAAGTTCTTCGTCGGTTATGTCATCTGTTCTTTCGGAAAGATATGGGTCCATCATAGGGTTGGTTGGGATATCAACTGCCGGTAGATTGTTGGCATAGCTACCGGTGAACAAAAAAGACACAAGGGCCAGCAACACTGCAAGGAACACCACGCTACGCAATGGAATCCCGAATGTCGAGTTTATCTGTGTGTTGTTATATACCATATCATCATACCTCGGGTTGAATTTATCTGCCAGGGATATTTTCTCGTAACTGGTTAATATCCCAAATATATTTTCGCTCAAAAATTAATTAGAGCGATTCTCAATCTACAGTTTTATGAAAGAATAGATTTAATAAAGAATTGTTTAACCGGGTTGTTAGCAATATAAACGAATTTCGACCTTGAAAGCAATACGTCAAATGTATGGTTTTCATTCGTATTTTTATTAAATGACGCGTAGGAAAGCCTACGCACATCGATTAAAAACGGTAAGTAGAGTAATACTTTTGTACTAGAAACGGAATTTTATATTAAACAAAATAGTGCAAAAAAATATATAAAATCAAAAGATTATTTTAAATCACACAAGCTCTTTCATAGAAGGGTTGATTTCTAGTAAGACTCTAAGGATTTGAGATCGTTGCTCCGTGTGTCAGCCTCTTTTTTTTTCGCTGCAGCAGAAGAAGAGACGGTTTGTTTCACCTCTGGTGATCGGATGGCCATCGTTGACCGGTCTATTCTTTGTGATAAATTCATCATATGGATCGTCAGCCAGAAAGCCACACCGATTAAGATGATCAATACGCCTAACCCACTCAAAAGGAACAGAATTTTCCCTTTTTTTTGTTTTGTCACGGCGCTATTTTTTTGATTTTAATTCTTCGGCTTTTTTTTCCAATAAACCGACCAAATCCTTATAGTCTCTGTCATCTGGATTCAAATAAAGGGCTTTTTTTGCATCCGATATTGCGTTTTGCAGTGCGCCTGTCTGAAAGAGGGCACGGGCTCGGTTAAAATAAGTTTCGTCAAAGCGTGGGTTGATGGTAAGAACCTGGGTAAAATCCGAAATCGCGCGATCGAATTCGTTTTTGCTATCCCAGGCGCGCCCTCTATTATAATAAGCATCGACTAATTTTGGATTGATTTTGAGGGCCTCCGAGTAATCTGCGATGGCTTTGTCAAATTGTCCTTTCCTCACCCATAAATTGCCTCGACTGTGATAAATATCCGCATTCTCCGGGTTAAGCTCCGACGCTTTTGTATAGTCTCCAATAGCACCATCCAAATCACCCTGCTTGGCCAAAGCGTTTCCGCGGTTGTAGTAAATATTTGCATTTTGGGAATCGATTCCGATGGCCTTGGTATAGTCTTCGATTGCGCGGTCGAATTCGCCCAATTTTGCCCGGGCAATTCCCCGACTGTGATAACTTTCGGCATCATCGGGATTCAGGTTGATACTATTTGTAAAATCTTCAATGGCTGACGTATAGTTGTCCTGGTTGCTCCAGGCGATGCCTCGATTGAAATATGCATCTGCGAATTGAGGGTTGATTTCAAGCGCCCTTGTATAGTCGGTAATTGCGCCATCATATTCTCCCTGTTTGCTCAAAACATTTCCTCTGTTGATGTACGCCCTTGCGTACCGCATATTCAATTCCAGAGTTTTGTTAAATGCTTCGATAGCCTTTTCATATTGTTTGGTTTCAAAATAGGATATACCCTTTTGAAACCAATCTTCGGCGCGAATATCTTTTTCAGATATGCCATACGAAACATCGAACGTTACCATAAGTACCGCAAAAAGTAATAAAAATAACGGGTGTCTTCTCATCGCCTAAAACCCTCCTTTCTTTGATTTGTTTCGTGGTTACTTGTAGAAATATTTTCTTTACGATTAAAGAGGCAAAAGGACGTAATGTGAAAGCGGATCTGAAATAAATTTTTGTACCTTATTTTGTAGGTTTGTCAACCCCTTTTAAACCGTCCTTATCATTATTATCGATCTTGTATTTTAGAGATTCGGAACGCCTTGGAATTTTCAGAAATTGTCATTCTTCGGCCAGAAATCATTAGGTGTTGTGTTCAACTCTCATTTCAGATATTGGATTAGGCACCTTTATATCAAGCAAAAATCTGCTTTCGAAAACTTTTTTACAAGGAGGATTGAAATGAGCGGTAATGGAAATCTGATGAACGAAAATTCCCACTTAATTCCCCATCGAACGCCGAGAGGCGAACTGAAAAAGGGTATCTTGGTCATTTCAAAGGGTGAAGGCGTTTATGTATATGATCGGGATGGTAACCGATATATCGATCTAAATGCTGGAGCAACCCGGCCGGTTCATGCGGGCTATGGCCGAAAGGAAATTGCGCAAGCGGTATATGATCAGTGTTGTGAGCTCTCCTATTACACCCCCTGTATGTTTGCAAACGAACCGGCCATAAAGCTTGCTGAACGGCTCTCAGAGATTACACCGCCGCCAATCAATCGATTTATCTTTGATTGTGATGGTTCAGAAGCGGTGGAAACGGCCATGAAGCTTGCAAAGCACTATCATTACTACAATGGAGATAAAGCACGGTATAAGATTATCTCAAGGGTCGGTGCGTATCACGGTGTAAATGGGATTGGGGTAAGAGCCCTTGGTACGGTATTGCCAATGCGGCAAATGATGGAACCGGTTGCACCTGGAGGTGTTTTCGCCCAATCTCCCTATTGTTACCGATGCCCTTACAATCTAACCTATCCGGATTGTGATATCGCTTGCGCACGGGCGGTTGAACAAACAATAGAATTTGAGGATCCGGAACTTGTCTCGGCGTTTATCGGGGAACCGATACAGCAGGGGTTCGGCGCCTATAAGCCCCCCAAGGAATATTGGACCATCATTCGGGAAATATGTGACAAATACGGTATTCTTCTCATCATCGATGAGGTTATTTGTGGATTTGGAAGAACCGGCAAAATGTTTGGAATTCAACATTTTGACATTCAACCGGATCTCCTCACGATGGCCAAAGGGCTCACCAGTGGATACGTTCCCCTGGGGGCCGTCGGATGCAGTGATAAAGTACTCGAGCCGGTTGAGACATTTATGCATATTCACACCTATGGAAACCATCCGGTATCTTGCGCTGCCGGGCTGAGAAATCTTGAAATTCTTGAGGGAGAAAATCTCGTAGAAAACTCGGCAAAGATGGGGGCTTATTTTTTGGAGGGACTCCAGGAGCTATCCTCTCATCCAACGATTGGGGAAGTGAGGGGAACCGGGTTGTGGCTCGCAATCGATTTTACGACCGACAAAAATACACGAGCACCTTATCCGACGGAACGGATAAACAACATTATCAACCGAGCCAGGCACAAAGGTCTTCTAACCCGGTTTATGGGACCGGCCCTTGAGTTTGCCCCTCCGTTGATTATTCAAAAAAAAGAAGTTGATGAGGCGATTCGAATTCTTGACGCAAGCATCACCGAAGAAGAAAAAGATATGGGAATGTAGCTGGAATGATAATCGGCTTATCGTTATACAAATACCGCTGCGAGCTTCGCCTGGATGCTGATGCCTGAGTGTGGCAATGGCGAGCAGGGGACCGAAACCGTTAAACCCATGCCGAATGGGCAGGTTGGCTAAATTTGATTGGTGGTTGGCGGGTTTTTGCTTATCGCGGATGTTAAATGGTCTCGTGTTTATGACCTATGCAGCCGCTCTGCCCATTTTACAGAACGTATGGGCGATGTCCGGGGCCGCAGCGGGTCTCATCGCCAGCGGATTCCAATTGGGCTATGCCTTATCGGCCCAACAGAAACATAGCTGCGTTTTTGTCCTGTAGGATTACCGTTTTTGTAAATGGCTGTCGCTATCAGAAATTCTATCCGTTGCCACTGTCACACGGCCAACGGATTGGATCGGTGTGGAAAGTGGTGCAGATGAATCGTTTGCGTAACTATACTCCACCGAAAACCATATGTATCGGTATCGCCAATGGGTGCCGGGTAAACTACGGCGACCGGCGTTCCAGGGGATGACGAATCGTTGAATAATTGCTTCACAATCGGTGGTCCAGGGCCGGTAAGGCCGACCGGGACGATCACTGTCTGGTGTCGAAGCCGAAGTATGGATTGACAACTGACGGGGTCATCTACGATGCGCCTCGCAGTGGTGACAGGAGGACTCAGCAGATTGCAGAAAAGATCCGTTAGCCAGCAATTAACAGCGCCTGCAATCCGGGTGATAAGCGATCGAAAGCTCCTGATGAGTCTTGAAAATATTACGCTGAGGACAAGTTCCCGGACGTGATTGCGAAGAAAGGTACCCCAGCGCTGTGACGGTGGGCCAACGCGGCGGACCATGTATTTTGCGACCGTGGTCTGGCAGACATTCACGCCGAGTTTCAGAAGTTCGCCGTGGATTCGAGGTACGCCCCAGAGCACATTTTGCCGGCTCATGCGTTGGATAAGGCTTCGGATCTCCGGTTCAATGGCAGGACGTCCCGGCCGACGCCGTCGGCTTTTTCCCAGCAGATAGTGTCGAAAGCCCTGTCGGCGCCAGCGCTTTACGGTGTCCGCATTCATGATCTCCAGCGCTTCCGGCCAGCGGGGCCAGACCGTTGACAAGAAGACCCACACCAGCCGATCGGCATTCGTAAATTGAGATCGTATCCCGGAACGTTCAAGAACGTCAATCTGATGCTTAAGCGCCACGTTCTCGAGCACCAGATCCCATCGCTCGCAAAGCGCGGATACGATTTTTCTGAGTGCAAGCCCGAGATACGTTTTCATCATGCTTCAGAATGGTTTTTTATTGTAAAAAAATCAAGCGAATTCAATGCAGACGAATATTTGGTAGGGACAGCCATTCTGATTTAAGGTATTTATATTGGGTGAAAACGCAGCTATGTTCTAACTGGGCCTAATAAAAGGTTGGGGGCCCACAACCTTTTATTAGGCCCACATGAGGAATATTATTTTTTAAGTCTCCTTCTGAACACTGCAAGACCAATTAAACCAGAACCGAAAAGCAGCATAGTGGTGGGTTCGGGAACGGGATCCGTACCTGTTGAACCATCTAGAAATGTGTCATATCCATCCAGTTCCCAAACTCGAGGGCCGATAGCACGACTGTCCGTCCATGAGGCCTGTCGAAATTCTGATCGAAAATATTGTGCGTCCACCGAATTGAGTAGATCAACCTCAAGTTCCAACCAATTAGTAGTTGGGTTGTAAGTCGGGCTCCCGCCATACCCATATGGATTTCCGGCTGAGGCAGCATAGTCTTTCTCATAGATCGTTTGCCAACCACCACCGAAATACGCCAAGAGTTCAAAATGATCGAATGCTCGTCGATCCATACCTTCATTGTATGCGACGAGATTGAAGCTTCTCAAAGTAATTGGATCAAGTGTATGCCATTCGACATAATGGATGTACCCCGCTGGAACAGAGCCCCCACTATAGAAAGGTGAGTTATAATCTTTGAAAAGAGTGTAGGATCCTGCAATCCCTCCACTGGCGCCGAAAATATTTTCGACGTAAGATCGGTAGGAATTGTTGTAATACAGAGGTCCACTTGTAGCATCTATAACAATGCCATTACTCACATCCCAAAGGTCCGACGTTGACACTGGCAAGGCCATAGATGTTTTTGGCAGGAAGAATACATTAAAGAATAAAAAAATAGTTAATAGAGTTAAAATTGATTTTTTCCCCATTTTCCCCCCTTATTTTTAATGTTAGTAACATTTCAATTATCATTGCAA
>JAHEHB010000337.1 GCA_024644775.1 Deltaproteobacteria bacterium | reverse complement strand
CCAGGATCCTTACTCGTCACTCAACCCTCGAATGTCCGCAGGGCGCATTGTGGGAGAGCCGCTGACCATCCACAATATCTCAGCGGGAAAGGAAAAGGAGGATCGGGTGGCAGCACTGTTTGCACGGGTGGGCCTGCGGCCGGATCAGACAAACCGATTTTCTTACGAGTTTTCCGGCGGTCAGCGACAGAGAATCGGTATCGCCCGGGCGTTGAGCCTCAGTCCGAGCCTGATCGTGGCCGATGAGCCGGTATCCGCACTGGATGTGTCCATACAGGCTCAAATATTGAACCTGCTCATGGATCTTCAGGATGAGTACAACCTTTCCTACTTGTTCATCGCACACGATCTGGCGGTGGTCGAGCATATCAGTCACCGGGTTGCGGTAATGTATTTGGGCCGGATCGTGGAATTGACGGACAAAAAAAGCCTCTTCTTATCCCCCCTGCATCCTTACACGGAGGCACTGCTTTCAGCCGTTCCCATCCCGAATCCCAAGGCAGAACGAAAGAAACAGATCATTCTGACTGGGGATGTGCCCAGCCCCATCAATCCCCCTGCCGGATGTTATTTTCATCCCCGCTGCCCTGAAGTGATGGAACGCTGCAAAGAGGAAATCCCGCAAATTCGTGAAGTTCAATCCGGCCACTGGGTTCGCTGTCATCTTCATGACAACGGTTCCGGGTAAATCTAAGCAGTGAGACCCGAAATCTCATATAAAACTACATTATCAAAGTTTCTTTTTCGATTAAACTGGCCGTCTGCGGCAAGCGGCTGGGTTGGACCCTGATCGGAATACGGCCGAAGACTTGAATACAATACACAGAAAGGAGTGTTATTCGTGAAAATCACCTCCCTTGAAATCACCCATGTGGCTGTGAACGCTGTTCGCGGGAACTGGACCTTTGTCCGGGTGCATACCGACGAGGGTCTCGTCGGCCTTGGCGAAGCGACGCATGTTTTTGATCCCGAGGGTGTCGCGCGCACCCTTCAAAGGGTAACGCCTTACATTATCGGACGCGACCCGTTGAACATCGAGGCATTTGTCCACGAATTCGTGAGTTCCGGTAAGTTGGATTTCCCCCATGCCGTTACCGCCCTTTCCGGTATCGAGACCGCCCTTTGGGATATAAAGGGCCAGGCCTTCGGTGTGCCGGTGTACAGTCTCCTGGGCGGAAAATTGCGGGACCGCATCCGACTCTATGCCAATCTGAACCGCAAACAGGGGCTGACGATCAGTCCCGATGGGTTTGCCGCGGCCGCGCGCGAAGCAGTAAATGCCGGTTTCACCGCAATAAAGTTTTTTCCCTTTTACGGGTTCATGGACGGTACCCACATCCACAACGGCCTTATGGCGGATGCCGTTTGCGAAGAGGGCCTGGCCCGGGTCGAGGCTGTGCGTTCTACCGTCGGGCCCGACGTCGATATTCTGCTTCATCTGCCCCCTTATAACATGAGCCTCGATCAGGTACTCGAACTGGCCGAAGCGCTCTCCGTATATCACCCCTTCTGGTATCAAGGCACCTGGGCAGAGATCGAAGACCAGGCCGCCTTTGCCCGGGGCACACCGATTCCCGTCACCAGTTATGTTCGCGGTGATTTTGCATCAAGGTACCGCAATTTAAGCAAAATGCTCTGCGCCGAGGCAATGGGTATTACCAATCCCGATCTGATGAGCGTCGGTGGTTTATGGGAGATAAAGAAGATCGCCGCCACGGTCGACGCTTTTGAGGTGGGGATTTCTCCCCATAGCCCCTATGGTCCGGTGCATACGGCTGCCGATGTACACATCTGTGCCACTCTGCCGAACTTTGTCATCTTGGAGTACAGCTTTGACGAGGCCCCCTGGCGGGGGGAGGTAACCATGCCCGGAGAAGAAATCACCGATGGACATATTCTCGTTAACGACCGTCCCGGATTAGGGATCGAACTGAACGAGGCCGCGGCCCGGCTGCACCCCTTGGGACCCCATCCCTCCATGGACGGCCTCGATCCGGTGTGGGGAACGCGGAAGCTTACCGGCGAACGCACCTGATCGGGCATTTACAATCGACTACCCCACCCAATGTGTTCACAATTGAGAGTCTTGAATCATAATTTCTTCGCAAGATGCGAAGATGTGTTGTTAAAGTGAAACAACTTAATGCATTGGAAATAGGGTTTCAGATGTCAGCACCGCCGCCAGCGGAGCTGGATTCATCACTACAAGAAACGAGGTTCCTCAGAAGAGGGTTTAGGGGTTTAGGACTCGGGGTTCAAGGGTTAAGGAGTTGGGATTGAGCCACGCAAATTGTATAATGGCACCGCCGCACTTGTTTGGTCATTGAATATTGGAATTTGATATTTATTTGGAATTTGATGCTTGGGATTTGGGATTTTACCAGGTTTCTCAGACGAGCAAATCTCGAATCCTGACACCCGAAACCTGAACACTGTTTTGGTTGTTGCCGAAGGGCTGCATCAGGAATGTCGGATGTTTTTAAACAATGTAAGCGTCGGGCATTGAGGCGGCAATGATGTTGAAACACTAAATCAAGGTTTGTTGGACACGCTGATGCGAGGATCCAGCAGCCCGTATATCAGATCTGTCACCAGATTGGTGGTGACGATTATTACAACAAAGATCATGATAGCGCCCTGGACGAGCAGATAGTCCCTTCCCGTAATCGCTCCTAAGATGAGCTGTCCCAGACCCGGCCAGGAAAACACCAGCTCCACCACGATGGCTCCGGTAAGTAGGCGACCGAGCTGCACCCCCAGGACGGTCACTGCGGGAATCAGTGCGTTTCGCAAAGCATGCTTGTAAAGAATCTTCCGGAAGGGCAGCCCTTTGGAATAAGCTGTGCGAATGTAGTCCTGGTGCAGCACCTCGAGCATGGAAGCCCGGATGAAACGCACCAGAATGGCGGCCGTGTATAGCGCCAGGGAAAAAGCCGGCAATATCAAATGTTTCAAGCCTAAGACAGGATCGGCTAAAAACGTTACCTGCCGCCCCCCCGCCGGGAGCCAATCAAGCCACAGGGCGAAAATCAGCAGCAAGATAATGCCCAGCCAAAAATTGGGCACTGCGATGGATACGGTGCTAAAGCCCATCACGATATTGTCCAGGAATTTCCCCCGTCTTAACGCGGCTAGAATACCCATGGGGATGGATATTAACAGCGCGAGGATGATGGCCGTCACGGTCAGTTCTACCGTGGCGGGTATCCGCTGCAAGATGAGCTGTTCCACCTTCACCCCGCTCATAAAGTATGAAATACCGAAATCCCCCTGAAGCAGCCGGCCCAACCAAGAGCCGTACTGAGCGATCAGGGATTTATTGAGCCCCAGGTACTCGCGGACGTACTCCACTTCAGCATCCGTGGCATCCTCTCCTGCGAGCAACATGGCCGGATCCCCCGGTGCCAGATGGAGGATAAGAAAAACGGGAATGGAAGCTAGAAACAAAACCGGTAGTGCCTGGAGCAATCGTTGAATAACATATCGGATCATGTTTTTTCCGCCCCCATTTGTCGCCGCGGATCGAAGGCATCGGCCAGCGCATCGGAAATGTAGGTGATGAGCACCAGCAGAACCGTCAAGGTCAGGCCCGGAAAGATGGCATACCAGACGGCTTCGTTCATGTACAGGCGGGCATCCCGAAGCATGCCCCCCAGAGACGGATTCGGCGGTTGGGCGCCGATGCCCAGAAAACTCAATCCAGCTTCTAGAATCATGGCGTGGGCCACCGTCAGGGTAATTTGAACCGTGACGATGGGAAAAACATTGGGAAATAAATGCAGTCCGAGGATACGTTTGGCACTGGCGCCGGCCGCACGGGCGGCCATGGCATAATCCTTCTCCTGCTCTCCGAGCACGGTGGCGCGGGAAATACGTGCAATGATGGGGATATTTATCAGTGCCGAGGCGACCGCGGCATTCTGGCTCCCCTCTCCCAAAAAAATGGCCACTGCCAATCCCAGGAGCAGACCGGGAAAAGCCAGAAGGGTATCCCAGATGCGTCCGATCAGCTCGTCGAACCAGCCGCGAAGAAAACCCTGAAGCATCCCCAGGCTGGTACCGATCATTCCGGCGGAAACAGCTGCAAGCAAACCGATGGATAGAGAAAGCCGCATGCCCCAAACACAGCGGGCGAAAAGGTCCCGTCCAAAATCGTCTGTCCCGAACCAGTATTGCGCGTTGGGGCCATAGAGTTCATCGCCATAGAACTGTTGGATGGGATCTCGCATACCCAGCCACGGGGCAAACAATGCCATCAGCGCCAGAATCAGAAACAACACCAGACTGATGATACCCGTGGAGTTTCGGAGAAAGCGGAGCCATCCGGTGTCTCGCCCCCGTTCTATTATCGATTCGTCTGTTGTTTCCGGGGTTGTAGCGTCGATATCCATATTCATAAAAAGGATTACTCAAATGCGTGCACCGGGATCGGATCAACACCACAGACCCTTCCCGGTGCACTCAATCGATATTAAGGTTGGTGTTCCATGTTAAAGAAATACATGAATCCGTCCACCGATGCGCCGATATTCTTAAATTCTTTTTTGTGCGCAAAATACCGCGGATTGGTGTGCACTGCTGAGATGAACATCTCATCTAAAACCATTTCGTTGAGTTTTCTGTAAACCTGCTTGCGTTTCTCCACATCCAGGGTGGATGCCGCTTCTTTGATGAGCTTGTCATACTCCGGATTCCAGTAATTCTGTGTGTTGCCCTTCGACTTCCACACCGTAGCCGTACCATACAAGGATGCCGGGTCCTTGTTTCCGCGGCCGAAGTTGTGTGTCGACAGCTGATATTTCTTGGCGCGATAGGTGGCCTGGTAACCGGCACGCTCTTTGTCTATCACCTTGACGTTGACACCGATGCGCTTCAGATCGGCTTGTAGCATTTCGGCCATCTTGACCTGCTCAACTGCCAACTGGGTGGATGTCTGCAGCTCCAAATCGAATCCATCCGGGTATCCTGCCTCGGCCAGCATCTTTTTCGCCTTGTCCGGGTTGAACTCACAAGACGCATTCAGCTCGGCATCGTAGGCTATTGACTGCTCGGGCCAAGGCAGGCAACGAACGTCTCCCAGGCCGCCCATGATCACGCGATGAAAGCGTTTACGGTTGATCATCATGTTGATGGCCTGGCGTACGCGTTTATCCTGAAGCGGTCCATGCTTCACGCCATAGAGCAGGTCGAACACCACACCATCCGGATTGGCCATAAATACGTCTAACCCTTTCTTTTTCAAGCGCTTTACTTCGCGTGCCGGAAAAAAGATGATGCCGTCGACGGTACCGGATTCCAGGTTGAGCACCAGGGCTTGGGGATCCGGGATAACCCGGTATACCAGTTCTTTGATTTTTGGTACATTTCCCCAATAATCCTCGTTGGCTACAAGCACCGTACGGTCGCCGGGAACGTATTCTTTCATCCGGTAAGGTCCCGTACCGATGGGTTGTTTCATGTGGACATCCCATTGATCCATGTCCACAATGTAGAATAGATCGAGTAAATCGAATACCGCGGGGTTCGGCTTGTCGTATACCAGCTCCACCGTATATTTATCCGGCGTGCGAACTTCACTGATGAGTTTAGCCAGCGGCTTTAAGTTCGCATGAGAGCCGACGAATTTACCCGCTGTGATCTGCAGCCAGCTGCGCTTTACGTCTTCCGAAGTGAGTGCCTTTCCGATGTGGAACTTTACATCCTGGCGAAGCTTCATGGTGAAAACTTTGCCATCCGGGCTGTACTTCCATTCGGTGGCGATTTCTGCTTGGGGTTTAAGCTGTTTGTCCAATACGATCAGTCGATTGTAAAACTGGGCGTGATTGGGGGAGTTGTTTTGTGCCATATCCCAGGGGTGAAAGGTGTACGGCACACCCGGAATGCCCATCACGAATTGATCTTTGGCCAGAGACGAACCCGCACCCGTGAGCACGAACACTCCCACCAAAATCAACACGAGGATAAGAGCACTTGTAGATCGACGGTTATTTTTTGTGACCATGGCGTTCCTCCTTTGATTGTTTAAGTTGAGTGGTTAGTAAATTGATTATACAGTTCTGCGAAATGAAGACGTGTTGTCCCTATAAGTTATTTTGAATAACAAAGCCCCGGCTTGAATGTCAAATGATAAAAAAAATCGACGTCTCTTTGTGGAAACAATATCGACTCTATTGGTTTTTGTGATAGG
>JAHEHB010000336.1 GCA_024644775.1 Deltaproteobacteria bacterium | reverse complement strand
TAAATCCAAAGCGGTATCACTCCACGTTTGCGTATGCGTATTTAGGAGCCCTGAACCGGCGGCAAGTGAATAGTCCACCAAATACTCCCCAACGAGTCGCCTGGTGATAAATTCCTTTGCAGAAATAAACCGGTCCGCCTTTTTAAAAATCTCAGGCTGCGTCTCACGAAGCCAAATCAGCTTATAGAGCGGATACGTCCAATGGGAAGGACAACCGGTTTGCTGGTATAAGGTTACCGTATCAGATGTCTCCTTTACTTTCTGCGTTTGGCGGGATGCACGATCGTCCGCCCATGTAATAACGCCGGTTATGGGATGGCCCTTTTTATCCACAGCAAGAATACCATGCAACGCACTGCCGAGGCTGACACCGGCACACGCATTTGCACCAACGCCCGCCTGATCGATGGCGGACCGCGTCGATCGGATCATGCCCTCGATCATGGCAGTGGGATCTTGCTCTCTCCACTTTGTCTGCACACTATCACTCGAATAATCGCCCACCCCAAACCCCAAAATTCGGGCGTTTTCATCGATGACCACCGATTTGCAACTCCCTGTACCCAAATCGATCCCTAAAAACCAGCTGTCTGATCCGTCCTGACTCATTTTTGCTCCGTAATAAAAATAAAATAAATAAACAAATTCCACACCCTGAATTCAGGTCCGAGTGATATTCAAATCTGCCTGCGCTGATATTGACAATGAGGAATGCGAAACTCATTTCAATATATAGATAGCTCGCCAGATCGTGTCAAGTAAACAGATTGAACGTTCGATGTTCGACGTTCATTAGTTTCTTTTTCGATTAAACTGGCCGCTATTCAGGCCAGCGGCGGCGCTGAACACTCAAATTGCCTGTTGATTGCAATACCCAATCGAAATCGTCTGATCCATTTAGTCAAACAATCGGCATGTAAGGAGCTAAACAGCCTTACAGTTTTGGCAGAAACAATCGTACCTTCTCGCCTCTTTTTGCTTCAAAATGGTGCGCGGCATTCCCACAATTCACCGCAATCTCCAGATATCCGCGACTGCCGATGATCGTAAGCGGTTTTTCGGCACCAACGGAATTATAACTATTTGAAATACCGATAATGTTATTTTTTCCGATCCGGATCTCCAACGCTGAGTACGAGGAAACCGTACAAAAAGATCGAATACTATCAACATCAATATTTGTAACAAGATTTCCGAATCGATCCGCCGCAATGATGGTTCCAATCAGCTCGCCCTGGGAAGATACCTGTGGTTTTTCAACCGCCAGTCGTACAAGCTCGCCTTTATATATCGGAATTCCGAAATTCTTCAGATCGACCCCCAGCGATAGGTGGCCGGCCACAGGGGCAAAAATATCCCGGCCGTGAAACGTTCGACTGATATCTTTTAAAAAATAGTGTGGATTCTCGATCCGGAAAATCGCATCGATGGTCTCTTTATCCATCAGAAGCGATAACACCCCGTTGTCCGGGGCGATAAACACATGTCCGGATCGTTTAACAGCAATTATCGAACGTTCACTTCCCACCCCCGGATCGACAACCACAAGATGTATGGTTCCATCGGGAAAATATTTACTCGCCGATTCTACCAGGTAGGCAGCGTGTATGATATCCTGCGGATGGATGTGATGGGTGATATCTACGATGGCGGCGGCGGGATTGATCGAAAGGATAACCCCCTTCATAACCCCAACATATTCATCGACGATGCCAAAGTCTGTCACGAGTGTGATGATGGCCATGTTTTAGATTTAGAATAGTTTCTCCTGAACGAGAAAGCCCAGATGTTTAATCGCGGTTTCAGATACCTTTCTGCCGGAGGACGTTCGCATAATAAATCCGATCTTAAGTAGATACGGTTCAACCACATCCACCAGTGTATCGGTTTCTTCCTGCAACGTTGCAGCGATGGCTTCGATGCCGACCGGACCGCCCTGATAATATTCGATGACGGTCCGTAAATATTGGCGGTCAAGGTTTGTCAATCCGATGGCGTCTACGCCTTCCAAAGCAAGTGCTGCTTCCACAATTTCTTTTACAATGACACCATCCGCCCTGACCTGGGCATAATCCCGAACGCGTCTCAAGAGCCGGTTCACGATTCGGGGGGTGCCCCTGGAGCGTTTTGACAACTCCAACGTACCGGCGGTGTCAATGGGCACATTCAACAGCGCGGCAGATCTATTTGCTATTTTGACCAAATCTTCTTCCGAGTAGAAATCAAGATTTCTAAAAATGCCGAATCGATCACGCAAGGCCGCAGTGAGCAGCCCGACTCTCGTTGTAGCTCCCACAAGTACAAAATGTTTTAATCGATACCGATGACTTCTGGCGTGGATCCCCTTGTCGAACACGAAGTCTACGGCAAAGTCTTCCATGGCAGGATACAGCAACTCTTCGACCGATTTTGGCGTCCGGTGGATTTCATCCACAAATAGAACATCCCCTTCCTCCAGATGCGTCAGCATGCCGATTAAATCCCCACCTTTCTCCAGTGCGGGGCCGGAGGTGACGGTCAGTCGTTTTCCCATTTCATTGGCAATGATATGCGCCAGCGTTGTTTTACCGAGTCCGGGAGGACCATGAAAAAGAACGTGGTCGATGGGTTCTCCGCGCAGCGCCGCCGCATCGATGGCAATCTTAAGCGTTTCAACCACTTCTTTCTGGCCGATGTATTCTTCCAGTTCCTCAGGTCGCAACGATATGATTTCGGGGTCCTGGTCCATTGGCAAACCAGCCTTGGAAAGAACACCCTGTTTTGGGGCCATATTGCTTTCTGTCATGAAGTTTCCTCACCTCGATATACTTCATCAAAAAGCTCCTCTGCCGTGGAAATGGAGCGATTTCTCTTGATGGCATCTGCGATCATCTGTTTTGCTTCCGTGTTTTTATAGCCGAGTTGGGCAACCAAAACATTTAACACTTGTTGTACCAAATCATCCGTCGGAACTGACACCTCTTTGTAAACGTCACCACCCCAAACGAATTTATTCATCTTCCCTTGAAGGGTCGCAATAATTTTTTTCGCAGTCCGAGCACCGACCCCCTTGAGTAATTTAAGTTTTTCCAGATCTTTCGATTCGATGGCACTAGCGATCTCTGCAATTGGTAAATCGAGCGCTTTTACCGCCTTGAGCGGTCCGATATCTTCAACTGAAACAAAATACTGAAAAAATTCCTTTTCATCCTCGCTGGTAAATCCGATCAAAAAAGGCCTGGGTTGACGTTCGGTCTGCTGGTAATAGATATAAAGTGCGATCTCATCTCCGACAGATTTCTCCCTGACCTTCTCCATCACCATAGCCGGCAGCAGCACGTCGTATCCCACTTGGTTGGCAAGCAACAGGATGCGATCATTGTCTACTTTCAATAATTTTCCTTCCAAATACCCAATCATAGCTTCAAGCCCTCAAGGATTTTCCTTCTTGCCAACGCATGTTTTCATAACGCAAGAATCCGATCAATGCCAGCGCCAATGCATCGGCTGCATGGGACGGTCGAATCGCTGTAGACAGATTCAAAAAGTGTCGAACCGCCATTTCCAGCTGTGCTTTGGTTGCATTACCATTTCCTGTTAAAACCTGTTTGGCTTCACGGACCGGAATTTCAATAACCGGAACATCGATTTGGCAGCCGGCCAGGAGAATAACCCCGCTCACTTTACCAAGTAATATTCCCGATTTGGGATATTTTTCCAGAGAAAATACATCCTCCACGATCAGAAGATCCGGTCTGTCATCCTGCAAGGCCGATACAATCTTACAAAATATCCGATTAAGGCGATTTGGCAAGGTAATATTTTTATCCGTATAAATCGTGCTACAGGAAAATGAATCAATTCGGGTGCCGACGCCCTGCACAATTGCAATGCCCGTAGCGGCGAGCCCGGGATCTATGCCAACGATCTTTATCATCCCCTGCCCTCTAAAATGCATCTGATTCGCGTATATAAAACAAAAGCGCCGTTATTTAAAATAACGGCGCTTTTTGGAAGACTTGAAATACGATCACCGGATATCTGTTAATTTTCGTTTTGCGATGGTTGCTTCACTTGATTTTGGATATTTGCTCACCAATTCATTTAGAATGAGACGGGAGTTGGTTTTATCACCAAGATTTAAGAAAGATAACCCTTGTTTTAGCAGTGATGCCTGCACCTTATTTCCCTTTGGATAATCATCGATAACCTTTTGGTATTCGAGAATGGCCTTTTCATACCACTTTTCCCGATAGTAGGTTTCCCCGATCCAAAACTGCGCGTTGTCCGCATTGTTTGATTTGGGATATTTTTTAAGGAATCCTTCGAATTCTTTCCGAGCAGCGCCATACGCACCCTTGTCAAATGTTTGTTTCGCCAATTTATAAAGGTCGGTTTCTGAAGTTGTCGCTTTAACCTGAGGAGCCGATACCGGAGGCGTTTCCGTTGCCGGATTCTTGGCAGCTTCCACGAGATTAAGGTATTGTTCGATGCGTGAAACCCGATTTCTTGTTTGCCTTGTAATTCTTTCGACATCATCTAGTTTGGTCAACCGTTCACCTTCAGAACTCTCCAATACTCTCTGTTTCTGCCTAACCAAGTATTGAGTTTCTTCAATCGTGCCTCTTAACTTTTGAAGCTCCGCTCTGAGTTGGTCGACGGATACGCTATTTTTCGCCAATCGGTCCCGAAGTGTCTGGGATTTCTTATCCCCGGTTTTACTGATCATTCCCTGTTGAGATTCAATTTGGTCAATTTCCTTGGCGAGTCGTCCCAGCTGATTTTTCTGTTTCGCATTATTTTGTTCTAGAGCCGCGACACGCTCATCGAGCGCGTAAAAATCCCGCTCTGTCACGCAGCCGCTAAAAAATCCAAATAAGAGAACGATGCCCCCAAAAACAAACTTGAATTTAGATCTTGATAAATACATCTCATTCATTCTCAGCCAACCCTTTATAATAAACGTCTCGGAAATTCTAAAAGCAATTGATATTATGCCATCTATTTTATCAAAATACTAAGTAGGAAACATTTGATGAATTCGGCTTTTTACGAATTCATCAACATTGCATTTGAACAAGCGGCAGCAGGTTGCTGCCGCTTGCGAGCTACAGACAATACAATAGGGTAGAAGGATGAGAAACTATTCGATGACAAACTGAGCGCGTCTATTCTGAGCCCATGCCGCTTCATTTCGTCCGGTATCCGCCGGGCGTTCCTCTCCGTAGCTGATGGTCGTTAACCGTTGTTCAGCAATACCCAGGTTTACCATAAATACCTTTGCACTGTTTGCACGTCTGTCGCCCAGGGCAAGGTTATACTCGTTGGTACCCCGCTCGTCGCAGTGCCCCTCGATGATCACCTTTACATCCGGGTATTTGCTCATGTAATCGGCTTTTTGTCTCAATATCTCTTGGGATTCCGGTTTAAGAATCGATTTATCGAAATCAAAGTAAATATTCTCATTTGCAAAACGAACTGCCTCGCCTTCCATTTTTTGTTTTTCCGCTTCGCTTTGAATCTTCTCCGCTCTCAGGCGCTCCTCCTCAAGCTTTTTTTGCTTTTCCATCTCTGCGCGTTGAGCGGCTTCCTCGGCCGCTTTTTTCGCCGCATCATCTTCGGCAGTTGCCTTCATCGCCGGTTCAGCCTTTACTGTTTTCTTGGCACATGAGGTCATCATCAAAAATCCAGGAAGTACGAACAACAGGACGACACCTAACCAATACTTTTTGCGCATTTTTTTTCCTCCTTTTAACAATATCTCTTATTAATTGGGTACACTCCTTGACCAATCCGGATTTGTCTGTTCGCCTGGCAGTGCGAGCAGGCGCCGTTGATCGGTTCCAAAGGCAGTCATGATATAGATCCTCGAAGGTCCCTCACGCGTCGAGCTAAACACGATCAAACTGCCATCCGGAGACCATGAAGGCGACTCGTTATCTCCTTGATTGGCCGTCAATTGCAGTAAAGCGCCATTGCTTACATCGATTATAAATATGTCAAACCTGCCATTGCTCATCCCGGAATAGGCAATTTTATCCCCTTTCGGTGACCAACTGGGTGATGTATTATAATTGCCCTCATACGTCAATCTATCCGCACTGTCCGAATCCATATGTTTGATATAGACTTGGGGAGAACCGGATCGATTGGAGACAAACGCCATTTTTTTTCCATCCGATGACCACGCCGGGGACACATCGATCCCATAATTGCGTGTT
>JAHEHB010000335.1 GCA_024644775.1 Deltaproteobacteria bacterium | reverse complement strand
CGTGCCGCAGAACGCGTTGTCGAAAAAAGGACGGTATTTTTTTTCATCTGTACCATCTTATAGGCGCGTGCCCAGGGTAACACCTCAATCTTCTGTTCATCGACGCCCATCTCTGTCCATATCTCTTTTAAAAAATCTACGGCAATCCCCTTTAATTTCCCATTTTCTTCAAAATTAAAGGGAGGATATATTTCAGTAATATACTTCAAGTCAGTTGCATCCATCGCGGATACAGTAGAAAAAGAAACAGGAACCAACACCATGGTTACAAATGCAATTATCACAATTTTTTTAATCATAATAATCCCTCCTTTTTTCATAAAATTTCTATTCTAATCGGAATATTAAATACAAACCTTAAATAGGCGTTACTACGTGTGATATAGGGTGATTCGATATCTAAATCGGAAAATTGTCATAACATCAGAGTGGGGCGAGTTATTGAAACTTGATCGTAAAGGAGGGACTGTCGTTTATTTTTGATAGGGGCTAATTTATAATGTCTTTAGAGATATTTTTTTAAAAAATCAACGATTGCGGGATAGGCGACGGATTTATTGGTTTGTTTTGCGATTCCGTGCCCTTCATCATCAAATATCATCAGCTCAACGGGGTTATGCTGTGCCTTTAAGACTTCTGCCAGCTGTGTCGATTCGGTAACAGGCACACGGGGATCGTTTTCACCGTGCATAATCAACAACGGCGCCCGGATTTTTTCAGCACGGTTCCGTGGTGCAATTCGGTTAAAAAATTCTCGATGCGCTTCCAAACTCCCGTATTCAGCTTCCCGATGTGCGCGCCGATAGTCACTGGTGTTTTCAAGAAAGGTGGCCAGGTTGCTGTCCCCCACAATATCGATTCCAGCCGCCCAGAGGTCCGGATCGGTGGACAACGCCGATAGTGTCATATAGCCACCGTAACTGACACCATAAAGCACCAGTCGTCCTCCGTCGATGCCCGATTGCTTCTTAAGCCAGGAGGCGGCGTGGGTGAGATCGGCCACCGCATCCATCCGCTTTTCCTTGTCATCCAAGTGACTGTATGATTTCCCATAACCGGTTGACCCGCGAACGTTCGGTGCAAAGACGGCATATCCATTTGTAAGGAAATATTGAGCCAGAAAGTGAAACGCCGGCCGGAATTGACTTTCGGGTCCGCCGTGTATCATCAAAATGACGGGTAGCGGTTGTTCGGATGGGTTCTCCGGCTTGAAGAACCATGCCGGTATTTTACGGATTTCATTGTGTTCATCACAATCAAATGTTGAATAGTGGATCAAGTCCGGTGCGCAGAAAGTTTCGGAGGGGATTCCACCGGCAGATGAAATTGTCACCGCCGTGATCCGGTCGGTCTTTAAATGCCATAAGAAAATATCCGATGGTTGAACCGGATTTGAGTATGAAAACACGAGACAGGTGGAATCTTTAGAAACAGACAATCGAAGCTCCGGACTGCCGATAACGCCGGGGATACATCCCGCCGGTGGTGATTCTCGAACCGATCGGGTTGCGGTATCCAGCAGAAAGATTGACGATGCACCATCCCGGTTGACGGTGTAGGCCAAACCACTGCCGTCCGGAACGTGAGTCATACACTCGATATCGCCCGAGTACGACACAAGGGTATCAACTGACAGCGTATCGAGCGGAACAGAAATGATATGAAGATATTCATCATCCAGATCAGTATTGATAAATAGGGACCGGCCATCCAACGTGTAACAAACATCTTCATATCGTATCCGGTCTGTTGTGAGCGAGAGAAAACGTGCGTTATCGGAAATTAGATCAATTTCGATGAGATCATGGTCAAATGAAGCGGCAACACGCGTTACGATAATTCGTTGCTGATCCGGTGAAAAAGCCATGTTGGCCAAAAAGCCGGATTGATCGTTTTCCCAAATCCTCTGTGGTTCATCCCCTAACTCTTGCAGATACAAATCAAACAAGGCCGGGTCACGACGGTTGGCCGAAAACAGTATGCGGGATCCATCCGTCGACCACGCACCAAACGCATGCAGGGCATCCTCAAATCCCCGGGTCAGGGGATATTCCAACCCTTTTTTGGCGTCCAGCAGGTAGAGCTGCATATTTTCATCTCCCCCAACGTCACGTGCAAAAATCAGCCGGTCATCATCCGGGGCCGGAGAACACCACAAACCCGTGATCCGCTCCGGTTCAAAGGTGAGTTGATCCGGCCATCGCATCTCGTCTGGACGGATCGGAGGCAAGGTTTGCCAGATCTGAGGGGTGCCCGTGATATCCCAAATAAAGGCGATTCGCCGGCCGTCTGAGGCAAAACAGGGTGAGTGTACGGTACGGATACCCAAAAAACGATGAATGGACGGACGATCAGCTCCTTGCATCGTGTATACTCCAATTTTGAATGTGATCAGTGCTAAAGGGTTACGATTCTGGCTCTGTTAGTATCCCACGTAACATTTACGTCGTCATTTTGAGCACAATCGCACTCTCCGGAAGGAATAATCGCCTTGAGAGTTTCGCCGGTACTCAACCGTACCATATAATCCGTCAGTGCGCCGACATAGCTCAGGGCCAGGACACGGCCCTTGGCCAGTGTCGGTCCCGATCGATTCAAACGGACATTTTCGTGGCGGATCACCACCGCCACTTCATCACCTGGTGAATGTCGGTCCGACCAGCCCACTCCTTCGACTTCCAGCCCGGTTGGTGTGCGAAGACGGTACTGCTGACCATCTGCCGAGACAACCTTTCCTTCCAGGATATTCGCATTCCCGATAAAATTTGCCACAAAGTGTGTGTTCGGGGCCTCGTAAACCTCTCGAGGGGATCCGTCTTGGACCACACGCCCATGATCCATGACAACGATCCGGTCGGTAATACTCAGCGCCTCCTCCTGATCGTGCGTCACATAAACTGCAGTAGCTCCGGTGCCTTTAACGATCTCTCGGATCTCCAGGCGCATATCGATTCGCAGTTTCGCGTCAAGGTTGGACAGCGGCTCATCGAGGAGCAAAACCTCCGGATCGATTACCAACGCTCTCGCCAGCGCTACCCGCTGCTGTTGGCCGCCGCTCAATTGATGAGGATACCGATCCTCCATTCCCGGTAAGCGAACTCTTTCCAGAACGCTCTCTACCCGCGGCGATATCTCCGGTTTGGGAACTTTATGCCGTTTTAACCCAAAGGCAATATTTTCGTGGATGGTCATATGGGGAAACAGGGCATAATTCTGAAAAACCAACGCCATATTCCGTTTATGTGCCGGTGTGGC
Organism: Deltaproteobacteria bacterium; assembly: GCA_024644775.1. The sequence continues at coordinate 2,960 of JAHEHB010000335.1, read as the reverse complement.
GGTGACATCCCTGCCCCTCACACAAACGCTCCCTGAATCGAGGGCTACGAAACCTGCCAGTGCTCGGAGGGTGGTTGTTTTGCCGCACCCGCTGGGGCCCAACAGCGCCACGAGTTCACCTTTCCGGATGTTTAAGTTGACACCATCCAAGGCGCGGACGTGCCCGTCGTACACTTTAACGAGGTCAACTAGAGAAACTTCATGATCCGTCATTGAGCAAACTCCTTGGTAACACCCGGTTTTCAGAAGAGCTTTTCCAGAGATGCCACCCGTGAGAGAATAAACAGCAAACCCACCGTGATGATAAGAATGATGGTCCCAATGGTCGTGATGACCGGGTCATAGGCAAATTCAAGATAATTCCACAACCGAATCGGAAGCGTCGTTGAACGGGGGCCTCCAATGAAAATAGACATGGTCAGATTAGCAAAAGACACAATAAAGGCAAAGATAGAGGCGCCCAGAATACCGGCCGATATATTCGGAAGGGTAATTCGCATAAATGCACCGATGGGTGAGGCACCTAAATTCATGGCGGCTTCTTCCAGTGAACGGTCAAACCCGGCCAGGGCGGCGAGAATGGACCGCGTGACATACGGAGAGGTGATGATCACATGACCGATCAACAACAAAACAAACCCCCGTTTAATGGACAACATGGCAAAGAATTGAAGGATTGCAATACCAACGACCAATTGGGGAACCACCAGAGGTGAAATCAAAAGCATCTGGATTTCTCGCCGGCCGGGAAAATTGAACCGGTCGATTGCCACTGCCGCCATGGTTCCCAATACCAGTGCAATTGCCACGGATGCCAGCCCCAGCCACACGCTGAGCTTCAAAGAGGAAACAAATGCTTTGCTGCTAAAGAATTTGACATACCAATCCATGGTGAACCCAACGGGGGGAAATGTAAGAAATTTCGTCGTACCCCATGAGGAAGCAACGACAACCAGAGCCGGGATCGTCAAAAAACCAAAGATGAAAATCAGGTAAAAACGCAACGCCCATCGGCCCCAGTCAGTCGGTTTTTTTATTGGATTCACGGCGACAGTCTCCCGGGTTCGAAAGTCAGTGCCGGCGGTCACACCATCTCTTGGAACGATTTTTTCCGATGATTCCATTTACTCACCCCCCCGGCGGGTTTCAATATAACTAAGGCTGAGAAAACGGTTGGCCATCAGAAAAAACACCAGGGCAATAATCGTGAGTACGATGGATACCACTGAAGCAAACGGGATGTTCACGATCTGTGTGACCTGCTGATAGATAACGGTTCCCATCACCTGGATCTGTCCGCCGCCGATAATTCTTGGAATAACAAATGCAGTGGCAGCTCCCAGCCAGACAAAAATAGAACCGGCCAGAATACCGGGCATCGACAACGGCAATACGATTTTCCAGATAACCACGGGAAACGACGCGCCCAGATTCGCAGCCGATTCCTCCAGGTGACGATCGATTCTAGTAATAACACTCAGCAGTGATAGAACCATGTAAGGTATAAGTATTTGCGTAAGCACTATGATGACTGCAGGCTTGTTGTACATGAGTTTTATCGGTTCTCCAAAGACCCCTAAACCCGTTAAGACACGATTCATAAACCCGCTTTGTCCGAGAACCGCCGTCCAGCCAAACCCTTGAACGGCATTGTTCAAGGCAATGGGTAAAATGACCAGTCCAAGGAAAAATTCTCTTCCCTTAACGACGTATCGCGCCAACCAATACGCAATGGGAAAACCCAGAATGAATGTGAGGAACGTGATTAAGGTTGCGAAAAACAACGTATTCCAAATCACCCGATAGTATCTGATTGTGGTAAAGAAATGAATGTAATTTTTTAGTGTCAATTTCTTTGTATAAATAACGAGGGGGTCATAGGTGTAAAAGCTGGTCCATAGCAAGAAGAACAGCGGTATGATCATAATAACGAACAAGATGATACCCAGCGGTCCCGATAGCACAAACGGGGTAGATGAATACCGGCTTGTTTTTGTGATCGCCGGATTTTGTTGTTGTTTGGCGTTTGACATCCGTCCGTCTCCAGATATGGCGGCGGTTATTCGCAGTAAGGTTGAGGAGAACTCTATTAATGGCAATACCCAATTGAAATTGTTTGATCCATTTAGTCAAACAATCAGCATGTGAGGAGATAGGGCTCCCCCCAACCGGTTTCAAACCTATTATCTTGTCGAAGGGCTTTCTGAAAACCCTCTGTTTTTCCAACAATAGCCGATTATGTTTGCTATTGTTGTAAAATGTCGTTCCATGTTTCGATCCACACAGGTCTTTTCGGAAGAAGCTCCACCCACGGCAGAATATTCATGGCATCCACCTTCTCTTTGCCGTAGAGCACGCCCTGATCGATGTACTCTTGAGAGAGCTTTACATTCATGTTGGTGGGTCCGTAGCCGATGTATTTGGTCCAGACATCTTGTCCCTCTTCGGAAATTACCAGATCGATGAATTCGTGTGCCAGCTCCGGATGCTTCGTGCCGTTCAGCATTGCGATGTAAGTGATGGTGGCGAATGCGCCTTCTTTTGGCGCGATGAATTCAACCGGAACGCCGTTTCTTTTCAATTGAATGCAACGACCGTCCCAAAAATGGGTCAACCACAAATCGCCATCAGTCAGCAATTGGTTAATCTGGCCGGTGGACTCGGTAACAGTCAGGAGGTGAGGTTTAATCTCTTTTAATTTCTGGAAGCCGGGCTCCATGTTTTTCAAACCACCGCCCCCCTGTTCGGCGGCGGCCACTAAAAATTGCACCCAGGCAGTTCCTGCCGCAGATGCCGCGCCGATTGATACGTGTTCCTTATAGTCGGCATTCCACAGATCCCCCCAAGAGGTGGGGCGTTCGATCTTGTCGGTGCGATAGCAGAGCCCAAACCGGCCGAACTCCATGGCAACGCCGTATTTGCCGTATTTCTTTCCCACGGGATACACGTCATTCCAATTG
>JAHEHB010000334.1 GCA_024644775.1 Deltaproteobacteria bacterium | reverse complement strand
GTCATACATTCGATAAAGGTGGGTCCACGGCCTTTTCGGGCCCGATCCACGGCGTTTTCCATGGCTTCATATATTCCGATAACATCCATACCATCGATGGAAATGCCCGGAATACCGTATGACTGCGCTCGATCCGAAATGTTCGAGATGCAGAACGTATTACTAACCGAAGAAGAGATGGCATAACAGTTATTCTCACAAACGAAAATGACCGGAAGCGAATAAACGGCGGCAAGGTTGATGCCTTCGTGAAATGAGCCGGTATTGGACGCGCCATCACCAAAAAAACAGACCACCACGTTTTTTCGATGTTGCAGCTTTAAAGCCAGCCCTGCACCGGTGGCAATGGGGATTCCGGCGCCGACGATGCCGTTTGCTCCCAAATTACCGATCTCAATATCGCTCACATGCATCGAACCGCCTTTTCCTCGACAATAGCCGGTTTCTTTCCCAAGAATTTCAGCCATCATTCTCCGGCTGTCTCCTCCTTTTGCAATACAGTGGCCATGTCCTCGATGATTACTGACGATATAATCCTCTTTTTCAAGCGCGGCACATGCACCGACCGCTACGGCTTCCTCTCCAATATAAAGATGGACGGTGCCGCCGATCAGGTTTTGCATGAAAAACTCTTCGATTTTTTCCTCGAAGAACCGGATTTCAAACATCTTGCTGAGCATGTCCACCAATAATTCTTTTTTGATAGATAACTTCGGCATCCTCGCCTCCTGGGTGTCAGAATATTCGGCTTTAGCCGGTGGGGCTTTTACCGGGATTTCATCCGTTTATTATATATAAACCATCTCTGACAGCTATCCGCTATGCAATAGAGTGGCTGGATAATTTTTCCAGGATTTTGACAATGGCGGAATCATCTTCATCAGCCAAGCCCGCGTTGACCCCTGCCTGATAGAGCTGTTGAACCAGCGTGGTGATCGGAAGAACAAGGTCTAAAGACTGTGCTGCATCCGTTACGATACTTGTATCTTTTAATAAAATGCCGAGTATACCCCGGGGTTCGAAATCGCGCTCGATCATTCGCATGGCGCGATGCTGGAATATCCAGCTATTGCCGGCGCTGTTGGAAATCAGATTGTGAACTTCCTTTAAATTCAATCCGCTTTTAGACGCCAATACCATTGCCTCGGCGGTGGCCACATTATTCACACCTACCAGGAGTTGATTGATCGCCTTAGCCGATTCACCTGTGCCGACATCACCAAAATGATAAATGTTGCCGCTAATGGCTTCCAAAGCGCTGTGGTGCTCCTCTACGGCTTTAGAGTCCCCACCAATCATCAAGGAAAGGGTTCCAGCGTTTGCTCCCTCCTGACCGCCACTGACCGGGCAGTCCAAGAGTCGAATACCTTGCGCTTGTGCGATTTTATAAAGATCTCTCGCCTGCGCGGGCGAGATGGTGCTGCAGACAAAGATGCAACTCCCATCATTCATGTTTTCCACAAGCCCTTTCGGGCCCTCTAAGACGTTTATATTTTGTTGGTAATCAAGAAGTACGGAAAACACAACGGGGCATTCTCCAGCCAGCTCCTTTAGGCTATCGGCTACAGTAGCCCCTTTTTTCTTAATTCTTTCCAGCGGTTCAGGGCGAGCATCATAGACAGTTACTTTGAATCCGGCCTTGAGCAGGTTGCTGCTTATACCAAATCCCATGTTTCCCACACCAACGACACCGACATTGTTTTCCATCGTTACTCCTCCTTAATGTTCGACTTCAAAAAAGGTTGTTATTTAGTTAAAATTATTGTTTTTATTACTTAAAAAAGTTGCTTTCACAATTTACCCCAAAATCCGGGCGTGTCTTGAATCCATTGCATATAATCTTCGAAAGCCTCGTCCAATCCGAATTTTGTGTGAAAGCCGATGTCATCTGTCAAGCGCCGGATGGATAACGGGGCTCGGTCGGGTGTGGAATAATGGCAGTTTATTTCTTGCTCCCGGTCGGTCATTCGAAACGTAAAATCTGGATAACGTTTTTTCAGTTTTTCACACCAATCGTTGACGGTCCACGCGACCCCGGAGCTTATATTGTAGACATCATGTGAAAGCCTTTGCGCATCTAACAGTGCAACGATCGCCTCAGCGATATCGCGACTGTAAACCCAGTCTTTGCGGCCTACGATACGAGGCAAGATTGCCGGTGACCCTCGGACACCACAGGTGGTGACCTGTAAAATCGTGCTGAGACTGGCTCGTATACCGGTATCCCACTCCCAGGGCCCAAACACGGTTCCAAGCCTTGCAGCAACGACATCTACATCCCACAACGTGCGGTATCGCAGGCTGGCCCGTTCCCCTGCGTATTTTGAAATGGCGTAGATGCTGTCCGGAACAGGAATCGTCGTCTCTTCATTCAAATTATTCGTTTCATCCACGGCAAAGGCGTTTACGCCGTATACAGCACCGGAGCTCAGATATAGAAAACGGCGCACCTTGTATTTTCTTGCCGCTTCAAGTAGATTAAGGGTTCCCATGAGATTGACATCGACAGTCAACTGCATCTGATCCCTTTCACGGATTATACCGGGTGTAATGGCAGCCCCATGGATGATATAATCGGGTTGATATTCGGCAAGCATTTGCTCCAGAATATTTTGATCACGAATGTCACCGGTCATAATTTGCATCTTTCCCTGTAATTTCGAAAAGACACGAAAAGCTGCCGGGGGCGTCCATTTTCCATCAGGAGTTGTGGGGGGTTCAATAGATCGCCGGCTAAACAGGATGACGGTTTCTCCCCTTTGTAGCAGTGCCTCTGCCACATTGAGGCCGATAAATCCGGTTGCACCCGTGATAAGGACGGACATCAATTCTCCAATCAGACAGTGCTCCGAAGCTGATTCAAACCTTGCGATCCCGCATCCACAATAAAACCCAGATCCGATGAATACATGATCATCCGCATCCCTTTAGTCATCCACAGTTTCAGTGCATCGATGTTTCCCATGTGAAGGCCGGGCGCCACACGATACTTATTTGCGGTAGCGATGACTTTCTCGATGGCTTCCACCACCGTCGGGTGTGAGCTCTGGCCCGGAACCCCCATGCTAATGGACAAATCTTCAGGGCCGATTAGCGCCACATCAACCCCCTCAACAGACAGCAAGTCATCCAAATGATCGATGGCGATTTTTCGCTCTATTTGAGCAATCACGAGCGTATCTTTGTTATTCGTGTCAAGAAACTCGGGCAGCGGACGGAAGTCGTATTCGGAATGCGGTGCATCGGATGAGCAACCCCGCTTGCCTTCCGGGGGATACTTCATGCATTCCACCAGCTTTTCAACTTCACCCCGGTTCTCTATCCGCGGCATCATCATTCCCATTGCCCCCATATCAAGAGGGCCTGTAATCAGATGGTAATCCAGACTGCCCGCCCGAACCAAGGGGCACATATCCAGTATTCGACCCATACGAATGATATCCGATGCGGATTCGAGGTTATAGGGCCCATGCTCCATATCGACCATGAAAAAATCGAATCCCACCTGTTTAAGAATCTGGGCAATCGCCGGTGTCCGCATCTCCTGCACCATGGTGCCGATGACCGTTTCGCCCTTCTGCAGTTTTTGTTTAATGATGTTTCTGCGCATATTTTTTTCTCCATCTTTTTCCGTTGACCATGAAGAACGCAAAGATTAATGTATTAGATTAATTTTATTCTATTAATATACTAATATAATGTATTAAATAACGATATTAAATATTCATCGATGCTCTCCAACACGTTCCTGTTTTTATGGGAAACATTTTCTTAAGAGGGCATTAATACTTCGAAATCAACTTCAGGATCATAGGTGCGACGCAGCCGGATGGTGTCGTACGCGTGAATCATGATTTCGCATGTGACCAGTACCGGACACGTTCCCTTGACCAAGTGACCTCCGAATATTTTACCTGTCTTATCGCCAAGGACTGCATGAACATGTGTAAAGAGATTTCCGTTTTTTTCCAGACCGATGGTACCTTGGGCGGATAATATTGCTATAGGACCCTTTACCGATTTTGGATCACTGTAACCCACCCCTGCTTTATTATCCATTGGCACTCCAATGCAGAAGGAGGCGTTTTGAAGGCTTCCAAAACAACACGAGACGATGCCACTTCTGACAGGTATCCTTTGGCAGGTATCTTCAATCCCATCGATAACATCGGTACCCGGACCGAGCCGGATCGCTACAACACTCGCCGGAATGTCTGTTTTATGTCGAATGTTCATATTGTCTCATATACGGAAACCGGGTATGGAAGTCAACATAGGTCTCGTAAGTTGACAATCGATAGTCGGGATTATAATAACAACTCATCATAACCTAACCCGGATAAACCGGAAAGCATAGTTACAAAGGCACTAAGACACAAACAATAACTGGTTATTATAAATTAACTTTGTGCCTTGGTGTCTTGGTGGCGAAAATATTTTGTTAGATAAATCCTTCGCAAATATGATGCGATTTTGATAGATAGGTACAAAATATCAACAAGGAGTCGATCATGAAAAACGATTTATTTGACCTTAGCGGAAAGGTTGCGGTCGTTACCGGTGGTAACGGCGGTATTGGAAAGGGAATTGCAGATGGTTTGGCGGCCGCCGGTGCAGCCATCGTTGTTGCTGCGCGTAACCAGGACAAGACGGATGAAGCTGTTCGTGACATTAAAGAATCAACCGGTGTACCGGTGGTGGGGCTGCAGATCGACGTAACCAGTGAAAGCGACATAAAGGAAATGATCAAGGCAACCGAGAAAGAATTCGGCCGGATCGATATCCTTGTAAACAATGCCGGCATCAATCTTAGAAAAATGCCTCAAGAGTATTCAACGTCCGAGTGGGATAAAATTCTTGATGTCCATCTCAAAGCGCCGTTTCTTTGCTCTCAAGCGGTTTACCCGTTGATGAAGAAAGCAGGCGGCGGCAAAATTATCAACATCGGTTCGATGACTTCTATCTTAGGCGGGGCAAAGTTGGCTCCTTACGGCACCAGCAAGGGCGGGATTGTGCAGATGACAAGGAGTTTGGCCGTTGCCTGGGCTCCGGACAATATTCAGGTGAACGTCATATTGCCCGGATGGATTCTAACGGATATGGGAAAAAATGCCCGGCGGGACATCCCTGGACTAAAAGAGAGTGTCGTAAACCGAACGCCGGCTGGGCGGTGGGGTGAACCGAATGACTTTGCCGGTGTTGCGGTTTTTCTTTCCAGTGGTGCATCAGATTTTGTAACCGGTGTTGCCCTGCCCGTCGATGGGGGGTTTTCGATTTTCTTGATTTAGAAATTTTGGAATTAATTCGAGAAACTCTTTTAGGTTGTTTACCACCCAATCCGCACCGGCGTATATAAGCGCTTCTCTGGAATGATGGCCGGTTGTTACCCCAATCATTCGAACAGCAGCGCTCCGTGTCATTTGAGCGTCTGAGATCGCATCTCCCACATAACAGCACTCATTGGGGGCGACGGCCAGCATCTTCATCATCTGAAGGAGCGGGTCCGGGGACGGTTTGGGTGCATTCATTTCTTCTGAAAAAAGGGTTTCTTTAAAACAATCGGCGATGTGCCGCGGAAATATTCGTTCGTAATATCTTCGTGATGTATTGGAAATAAGGCCGAGTACATAAATTGAATGGAGTTTTTTAATTACCGCTTCAACTCCAGGGATGATTAAATTTTTTTGTTCTATCATTTCAAAGTAGTATTTATCCTTAAGAGACCGTATTTTCCGCCAGGTCTCATCTGTGATTTCACCAAACAAAACCCTTTTTTCATCGGGTGTGGCCGATATATATTGCCATATCGCATCCGGCGATAAAGAGAAACCCAGTTCCTCCGCAACCCGAATATAGGCGTCTCGGTGATAAACGAGATCGTCAACCAGGATTCCGTTATAATCGAATATAATTGCCTTGAGCATGAGGATTCCTTTCTGATTCATTGGTGATGGTACAATGGGGAAAATGAAAACACTCGGTATCCCAAAACGCTTACGCCCACTGCACCAAATTCGGTGTACTTTATTCGGCCTTTTGTGCTTAGTCAATGGGCCCTCTCTTTATCGTTGCTTTTCCCCCCCAATTGTTGCTACTTTTAAAAATTAATTGTGACAATACGCAGCTGCCCATGAGGAGGGGATATCATGATAGACTCACGACCTTCGCTTTGTACGGAATGCCAAATATGTATGCAAATATGTTCGTTTGGCCATTTTGGCGAGAATACCA
>JAHEHB010000333.1 GCA_024644775.1 Deltaproteobacteria bacterium | reverse complement strand
AAACTATTTCGGCGGCTGCATGAGCCGCTTCCAGACGGTCCCTCCAAAGGCAATCAAATTGACGAGGCAGATTTGAAAAAGCAATAAAACTTTATTATCAAATGGCCGGCTGGGATGAAAACGGCGTACCGACAAAAGGAACACTCTGGGGGCTCAATCTAGAGTGGTTACCAGAGGCACAATAAGGCACTGACAGAACATTGAAATCAGACATCGAGGATCGTATGAGAAATCATTCGACCCTCGATGTCATTTTGACAACAATGAAAACGCATATTAAACTCGAATTGCTGGCCACACTAAAAAGATACCATCCGGATTCTGCGGATCAATATCCCATAGAGCCTGGGATGCAGGTTCGAGATCTACTTGCGCAACTGGGAATCCCAGAATACGAGGTCAACCTCGTGTTTATAGACGGCACGAAGGGTAACGTGAACGCCGTACTGAAAGGTGGTGAGCGTTTGGGGCTTTTCCCACCTTTGGGTGGTGGATAGACCGAACTCAATCAAAAGGAAAATACGATGGCCAAGGTGACTCTACCCCCCGATAGGTACATGTATCCCCGCCCGGCCCTCTTGGTTGGGACAAAGGTCGACGACAAGCCTAATTTCATGGCAGTCGGCGGTGGTGGGGTGGTCAACGCCAAGCCACCCATGATTGGCATTCCGATACAACACCGGCATCACACGCTCAAAGGTATTCGACAGAACATGACCTTTTCAGTAAACACGCCTTCCCTGGATCAAGTAAAGGAGTTGGACTATTGCGGAATAGTATCCGGTCGGGATGCTGACAAGGTGGCTGTCTGCGGATTCAGTGTGTTTTACGGTACGTTAAAGACCGCTCCGATGATTGAACAATGCCCCTTAAATCACGAATGCCAGGTAAAACACCTATTGAATTTGGGCACCCATTCGTTTGTTATCGGTCAAATTGAGGGGAGCTACATCTCCGAAGACTGTATTTTAAATGGCAGGCCGGACACTGAAAGAATCAGGCCGATGGTCTTCGACATGGAGGCGTCGGTTTACCTTTCCTTTGGGAAAGAAGTGGCCAAAGCATATAGCGTTGGCCGAGAGTTGAAAAAAAGCAGATAAAATTCTCAGAATATCGAATGGGATGAATTTGTAAAAAGCCGAATTCATTTATTATTAAGCTATACCGGGTATTCCGGCACTTGATCAATACCATAAACAGCGCCCATCAGTCGCAATCCTTTCACCTCTAGCCTTGTCCCTTTGATCTTTAGTCTCCCCCTGGAACCTTGACCCTTGAACCTGGAACCGATCAGTTTAAGGTGAACTCATTTTTTATAAAGATTAACCGATACAATCCGATATTATTAATAAATAATCTTGGTGTCAGTAAACGGTTTTTTTTTGATCATAATTTTAACAAAAACAAGGGAGCGATTGATTTATGGCTGAAATGCCTGAAAAAATAAAAATCTACGAAAAACGTTTTGGAAATATCGCAGTAGAAAAGGGATTTATTATTGAAGCCGACCTCACCAATGCACTAAAAGTGCAGGTACAAGATGAAATCGAGAAAGCAGAACATCGTCTTATTGGACAGATATTGTTCGAGCTCAAGGTAATGTCTGCCGAGCAAATTGATGAAGTACTCTCAGATCTTTTTAGAAAAGAAAAGTACGTATGAAATAGTTAAACTTAAACTGTATATCGAATCGCTGAAAATCTAATTGCCATGCCGGTCATGATAAATAATAACAAAAGATGTCCAGAGTGTTTTAAGAATTTCGCTATGGAAATCAAGGAGTGCCCATCTTGTGGGCAGAAAGTCAAAATAGCCGTTGATAAACACGGATACGCAAAAAAATCGATTAATTGGTACGCAAATGTTTCCTTCTTACTATCGCTTGCAGTGTTAGCATGTTTTATTCTGTGGGCCTTTAAATAACGATGATTTCAATATCTTGAAGTAAACGAGGCGTTTTTCAACCCGGAACGTTGAACCCCGAACCGCTCAGCCTATATTTTATATTATTTCATATACAAATTTTTCATATGATCCGCCCAATGGCAATAGATGCTGACCAGGCGGTCTTCTAGAATATCTTTCCCCGGATCCACCCTATTGGCTTCTTTTTCCCACCATTCAACGATCTTGTTTAGACCATCGTTCAAAGATATCTCCAATTGAAACGACGGAACGTCTTTTTTTATCTTCGAATTGTCAAATATTCCCACAAAGGTTTTTTCAAAGCAAAGGTGTCCACAAAGATTCGGTGCAGCGCTGTAAAGGAGCTCAGACGGTATGTGTACGATGTGAGGTGCCTTCCCAATGATTTTTCCCATCTCCAAATAGAGATCTTCCCAGATGTGCCTTTCCTCGCTGGTTGCGTGGTACGCCTGTCCATATGTTTTTTTATTTCCCAAAACCCCGACGAACGCTTTTGCCAAATCCGGGGCAAAGGTCCAGCTCCAGGAAGTGCTGCCATCTCCGAACATGACCAACGGTTTTCCTTTGCGGATACGATCCACGATACCGTAATTCTGTCTTAAAACCCCAATATTAGAAGCACCCGGTCCGTATGTGAGAGATGGGCGGATAATCGTGATCGGAAGCTTCTCTTGCTGAATTACGCGGCTTAGATACCGTTCTACTTCCGCTTTGTGGAAGGCATAACCGAATTCCGGATTGTCATGAAACGCTTCTTTCGCTTCGACGATCGGAACACTCCGATAGGGTCGTTTATACGCGGCAATGCTTGAACAAAATACGATCTGATCGGAATTATTCCTAAAAGTTTCGACAGTGGATTTGGCATCCGCCTCGTTAAAACAGATCATATCGATGACCGCATCGAAGGTTTCCTTTCGTAATCTGCTTTTGAATGCGTCACGATCCAGCCTGTCACCGACGATATGCTGCACATCCTTCATAAACGGTAGTGGATTGTTACCCCGATTAAAGACACCGACTTCATGATTTTGGGATAACAACTGCGCTACAATGGCTCTGCTAATAACGCCGGTACCGCCCAAAATAAGGACTTTCATGTATCATTCCTTCTGAAATATGGGTGAAAATGGAATCAAATGGCTTCCCGAATTTTATGCGCATGCCGGGGAGCTGCCAATACGAATGTGATTCCAGATAGGGCAAAACAGACCATACTTAAAACAATCGCAAAATCATAGCTTCCCCATACGTCATAAATATAACCGCCGATCCACGGTCCTATGGCGCCACCAAAACCCATACCGGTCAAAATAAGCCCATTGATCGACCCAAATCGATCACCATGAAAAATATCGGCTGCACCGGCAAAGATGGTGGGAGAAAACAGCCCGGAGCCATAACCAAAACAAATGGCATACACATAGAGAAGCCAGGGACTCGAGGCATCTCTTACCGAAATCAATGCAAACAAGGCAACAATCGTTAAAACCGTCGCAAGTACAATGGTCAATTCCCGGCCAACCCAATCGGAGATGGCCGATGAAAGTTGGCCCGTAACCATGAATATGCCATAGAGTGCAAATATGGAGGCGGCAAACATCCCGCTGTAGCCTGCATCTTGAGCGAATTTTATTTGATGGGCCAATATCAGATAACATGCGACTCCCCAATGGAAAAATTGAGATAACACCAGGAGCCACAAATGAGGAGTCTGCATCGCTCTATGGATCGTCCAATCCGGAAAATTGTGATGCAGTGTTTGTGGATCTACCGAACAATGGGATCCACGCGTTTCGGCGCCATAGGGCTTAAGCCCTTTATGTTTGGGGTGATAATAATAGAACAAAACGAGCAAAGGAACCAAAACAACAACCAGTATGGCACCCACGACGACAAACGCCATACGCCAGCCCACCTGATGGATCATATACTCGACAAACAATCCAAAAACAAAACTGAATCCGCCGCCCATTTGTCCGACTCCCAACGTAAGCCCACGGCGTTTCGCAAACCAGTTTGCCAATGTGGGCGACATCAGAGGCCAACCGCAAAAAGCAAGACCCAAGGGTGTCATTACACCAAAAAGGAGATAAAAATGCCACAGTTTCTGCGCAAAATAACAGCAAGCGGCAGCCGTTCCAATAATGAGTGCACCCATCGGCATGACTCGTCGGGGGCGCCATCGGTCTGCAAGAATACCGGCAATGGGAGCTAACAGGCCATAAGTAAGAATATGGAGAGACAGTATAATCGAAGTGCTTCCGCGTTGCCACCCAAACTCATTAAGGATCGACGGGAAAAAGACGGAAAAGGAATGTCGTACGCCGTACACCAGTGTCATTGTGATGGCGGAAATAGCGACAATAATCCAGCCGTAATAAAATGGAAAACGAAACCCCATGCAGGACCCTTTCTCAATCAACACGATAAGGTTGTGGCAATTACTGCATTCCTCTGCAAAGATCAAGGTTTAACTCTATAGCCTGACCCTGTTGTTGACAAGACTGCCGTTCTTTGAGAAAAGGACAACCTTGTATCCATGATGCAGGCGATCACTTTAAATAAATAATCGTTGAAAGTTTTCTAAAAGCATATTATAGCAGACACGATCTCAATTTTAGATTTCATCTTAAAAATATTTACCAATTTCACCATCTTAAGTGAAACGAAGTTACAGATACCGACAGAGGGAGATGAGAATGCAAAAGTTACGTATCGTTGGGTTGATTGTTGTCATTGTCACTTTCGGATTGAGTCTGATAGTTTCCGGACAGGAAACGGTTGAAGAAATTTGTATACCGATGGGATCATTCAAAATCGAACCCCCGGAGGGGGTCGCGGCAAGGAGACCAACCGTTGATTTCCCGCATTCCAGACATTTTGATTATAGCTGCAATGCGTGTCACCACAAGTGGGATCACGAGGGGCCGATCGTCGGGTGTGCCACCTCAGGTTGCCATGATGTTTTAAAGCCACCCAAAAAAAATCAGAAGAATGCTGAAGACAAAAATGTAGCCATGCGCTATTTTAAAAACGCTTACCACAACAATTGCCTCGACTGCCACAAATCCATAAGAAAACAGAACATTGAAGCGGAAAAGAAACTCAGATTGAGTGATAAAGATACAAAACTAAAAACGGCGGGGCCATTGAGTTGTAAAAATTGCCATAAAGAAGAATAGATTCCGAAACTGAAACCTTATTGCCCTCGGTGGTAATTCCACCGAGGGTTTTTTTCTTTTCCACCAAGCAACACCCTGTTCAAGCGCGCATCAGGCAACCAACCTTCATTTATCCAAACGAAACATTTTCATGCTGATTTTGTCGTGTAGATCCTGTCTATTTTGAGAGTGAAACGACCGACTAAAACAGTTTCACCTTGACAGGGATTGACATGGGTGTTTATGGTTCAATTAGATACAAAACATGAGAACCTGAAACCGTCAGTGTCTAAAAATTAATAACAATAACGGGTGGATCCACCGGAGATGCAGCCATGATAAAAGTATTGATTGCATTTTTCAGCGAAACGGGACGGACGCAAAAAATGGCAAATCATATTGCAGATGGTATTCGATCAAGTGGATATGCAGCAGAGGTAAAAAAAATTTCGGAAATCAAAAATGAAAAGGAACTGGATGGATACGATGCCTATGTTTTTGGCTGTCCGACCTACTTTGAGCATATAGCCGACGATATGAAAACCTTTCTGTTTATGGCACAAAAGGCCAATCTGGCAGGCAAAATGGGAGGGGCGTTCGGTTCCTATACGCATATCGGCAGCGCTCCGGAAATTATTCACGATACGTTAGCGCATGTCTTTAAGATGGATATGAAGGAAATCGGTCCTTTCAACGTCAAGGAACAGATCATAGACTCCGGTAAAGGCGAGCAACCCTGCCAGGATTATGGCAAAGCCATCGGGGAAAAATTGACCGCTTAAAACGAAACGGCTCTTTTTCTAAAGGCTAACGCCTGAAAGGGGGAAATTACGAATGGAAAAAGTCGAATTACCGCATCCCGGACACGACAAGCACTTATGTTTTTTAGAAAACATCGGATACGTAAAATCGAACTTGGAAGCGTATAAGAAACTCGTTCGGAAACCTAATTTTGTGTGTAAAAATTGTGGCCGTGCAGCAGCCAGCAATAAAAACCTCTGCGATCCGGAAAGTCTCTAAGTGTTCCAATTCATGGGTTCGATGACCCGTTTTATAGTTAATATGCAATCTTATTAACTCAAGATTATCTCATGGGATTGACAAGCGGCATCCGAATGCTAAACGTTATATCGAAATTAATGAT
>JAHEHB010000042.1 GCA_024644775.1 Deltaproteobacteria bacterium | reverse complement strand
GGTGAATGTTCCCAGTGCATGATGCAGAGGAGATTCTGCGAGTGTCATGTTTTTGAAACCAAAAAAGGCCTGGAAAGTTTATCCCAGGCCTTTTTTTGTATCTAGTTCGTCCAGGGATGAGTCCGCCTTGGCGGATGCAAGATCAAGGCGGGTGTCCGCCTCCGGCGGATTAACCACCCCGATGAAAAAAATCGGGACAGGCATCCATACATTGAGTATTTTGAGGATTGAAATTCGGAGCCCAACGCCGATATTGCGGAAATTAGCCATTTCTGGATGGGCACTATCCAAGTAATGCTCTCTGAGCATCACCGGTTTTACTTTCTTCCCGGAGCCAGAAAAAACGCAATAATGAGTTGTTCATCACCGGTATTTTTTACGGAATGTTCGGTTCCTCTGGGAATCCATAAACCGACACCCGGCCCGATCGGCGTCTCCTTTTTGTCCTCTCCGTACCAGACCGTGCCGCTTCCTGATATGCAATAGTAGACTTCTTCCTGTTCCTCGTGAACATGGGGGTCCAACCCCTCGCCGGGTACAAAATCACCCATTACAAACACCAGGTCTTCCGTTCCAACCGTTTCATTCGTGAAAAAAGTCCGAATGGTGCCACCCAATACCACTTTTTTCCCTGTTTCGTCGAAAGTCATTTTTTTTACCGACATGTTTTCAATCCCTTTCTTTATTCGATAGTGATGGTAACGTGAAATCGCCGTTTTTAGGTGAGTATGGATATATTCACTCTTGGTGTCAATAGATGACACGACTTGACAGGATTGCCAATATGTACTATTAAAAAAAACATCGATTGGGGCCGGTTTCAATGTATTCATCAACACCGATCGTTGGTTGAGCGGTATTTCCGTTAATTTGGCATTTGATAAGTATTCTGAAACCCCTCCTAATGTAGGTTGGGAGCTTATAACCATATTTTTAAAAACGAATTCCCAAATCGGTAAATATGTGAGCGGATTGACTTATTGGGAATGTACACATCTTACTATAATCTAACTGCCCCACCATTTGAAACTACCACAGATCCACATTTTCTCTGGCTCGGTGATAAACACAAAGAAGCGTTAGCAACATTACGGTATGGAATAAATGAAGAGAAGGGGTTTATTCTATTAACGGGTGATGCGGGTACGGGTAAGACAACGTTGGTGAATGCGCTGCTTCAAGACCTTGGGGGTGATACCCTTGTTGCGAATATATCATCCAATGCCGGTTTGGATGACTTAGGATTTCTAAAGCTTATTTCCCGATCATTTCACATCTTTCAACAATTTGACAGAAAAGAAGACTTTCTCATCAGTTTCGAAAGTTTTTTACGGAAGGCTCACCTCAATAACAAAAGGGTTTTGCTTATTATTGATGAAGCCCACAATCTATCAAAAGAACGCTTGGAACAAATTCGATTTTTATCAAACATTGAACTACCTGACAAAAAACTGATCAACATCTTCTTGGTGGGTCAGGAAGAATTACATCAAAAGCTGAAATCACCCTTTTGTCGTGCACTCCGCCAGAGAATCACCGTACAGTTCCGGCTGACACCGCTGTCAAAAAACGAAACAACAAATTATATTCGATTTCGTTTGAAAGTTGCCGGGGCCGGGAGATACCTTTTTAATCGGAAGGCCATCCGAAAGATACACCGTTTTTCAGAGGGTTATCCTCGTTTGATCAATAAGATTTGTGATCGTGCGCTTTTAACGGGATTTGTCAAAGAACTATCCATCGTCACACCGGATATCATAAAAGAATGTTCCCGTGAAGTTCTTCTCCCTGGAGAAACCAAAATAGATGTATTGTTTAAATTCCTAAAACCTCTTAAAACAGCCGCTATCAGACCCTTCGGTGGCGACGAAGTTGTTGATGCGATTATTGACTCAGAAACGACGAATTCTCAAGTTAAGCGCCTGGGATACGGGACAAGAACCAAAGAGATGACAATCACCTCTGCGGAAGCTCAGCATACGTCCCCCTCTTTACGAAAGAAGCGTTTTTCCTGGTTAAAGAGACGAGCGCTGTTATACAGAACCGCAAGTGTGTTTGTAGTGATATCTGTTGTCGCCATTGTTTTTTTATTTTTTAAAGGTTATTTCACAAGATTCGATGCGCAAAAGCTTATCGCAGGCGTAATAGACACGCCTGCCGCTACTCCGACTAAAGAAGGGCGTCCGGTAACCATACCGGTATATAGTGAGAATAATCCCGGTCAGACGACCGATTCACCTAAAGTTGCACCGCTTCAAGCTGTTTCAGAAACGCCCCAATCGGCATCTGTTAAAGCAGAACACCCGGTAACCTCAACTGCGCTTGATGCGGGGACAACTCAACACGCTACGGATTCTTCAAATGCGTCACCATTTAATGCTGGTTCGGAAACACCCCAATGGGCATCTGTTAAAGTCGAGCACCCGACAATCCCAACTGCCCTTGATGACGGACCGAGGAACCGCGCGAAAAGCCCCTCAAAACCGTCACTGTTTTCAGCCGGTTCAGAACCATCCCGGTCGAGTTCGCTGGATATGGCATATAAGGCGCTTCGGGAAAAAAAGTTTAATCAAGCGATCGCATTTTTTGAAGAAACCGTGACGTATCAACCGGAACAGCTGTCAACCTTTAGAACGCGTTACGCGCAGGCGCTACTTGGGCAGGCGGGCAGCATTTTTGATAAAAATCCAAATGAAGCTGAAATACTGCTTTGTAAGGCAGCGGAAATAGACCCACAAAACGCTGACGCACACAATAAGCTGGGAAAGCTTTATACCCAAATGAATAATTACAGCAAGGCCATTGATGCCTATCAAAAGGCTGCAGAACTCGATCCACGCTCTCCTGACATTTACTTCAACCTTGGCTATCTTTATGCAAGAACAAAAAATTATGGGCACGCTGAAAAAATGCTGCGTCGTGTCGCTGAACTAAATCCCTCCTATCTTGACAAGGCCGTTTTTAACCTCGCTATGGTCCAACTAAAGCAAGGAAAAAAACGAGAATGCGCTGAAAATTTGGAAAAATCCCTCGCGATCAACCCGGATAATCAAAAGGCACGGAAATATCTGGAGCGGTTAAAGGACTCTCAAGGAGAAACTCGATGACAATCGCAGCGGGGAAGACATTCGCCAAGGGTTTCTGTGTTCTTGCTTTACTGTGTATTTTTAACGCCTGTATAGCGAACACGCAACCAACCAAATCAGAAACGCAACCACCGCCGACTGCAGCAGAAAAACCACCGACGGAGCCTTTACCGGAGGTTACTCCGAAAATTTCAGAAAAGGAAGTTCCCCCACCTCCGTTCGTTCATAAAGTTCGATGGCCAGGAGAGATGCTCACATTTATTGCAAGGTGGTATACCGGTGCCATCAGTAACTGGGAAGCCATTGCCGCTGCAAATCCCACCCTCAAGCCACACCGCATATTTATCGGCGACGAAATTATTATTCCAGATAATCTTCTGAAGACCCGCACGCCGATGCCCCGTAATTATCTACCAGACTCCGTTCGGAAAAAGAAAGCCACCACCCCTTCATCAGTACAGCCGGATACAGAATCCGGGGAGATTGAGCTGTTTGGTCCGGTGGGCATCGATCAAAAACAACCCGAATCCACTGAAAGTAAGAAACCCAACTCAAACCAATAGCAATGGTTTCCAGCTTATCCAGCTTCTCTTTTTTTCGACTTTTTAAGAAAAAACGAAAACACCATTCCCGTTAGCGAAATAGCGCCTGCTACAAGAAACGGTATGGTAAACATTGGCTCATATCTGCTAGATATCCCCCAACTGCCGGCCCGATCGCCTGGCCGATTCCGAAAAATAGGGTGATGAATCCAAGACCGGCTGGTGCCAAACGAGGGCCCACAAAGTCACCGGCTGTCGCGGCCATAATCGTTGGAATACTCCAAGCCGTAAGCCCAAACAGGGTAGCAGACAGATAAACTCCGAATTTAATCTTGATGGATGCATATATGATATAGGACAGTGCAAGCACCAGATAAGCCAACGCAGCCCCTGTACTGCGCCCGAGTCGATCTGAAATACCTCCCCAAATCACACCACAAAGAATGCTCAATCCACCCACCATTGCCCATAGCCCGCCTGCCCCGGATTGGCTCATACCCATTTCCTTGACGAGATAGGCGGCGCCGTTACCGAGATCGGTCAGAAATCGCATCATGAAAGCGAATCCGAAAGAATAAGCCAAACCGGTAAGCATCATGGTAAATCCCATCAACACGAGTGCAAGTGTATTGATCATTCGGGTTCCGAAACGGGCGGCCAGAAACCCTCCCATGATGGCCATGGTAAGATAACCCACGAAATTTCCGGTACCCAGCAGCCCCAGCTGTGTGTAATTGAATTTAAGACCATCCTGCATGGCTGGAAGGATAATGGTATACGCCATTCGTCCAAAGCCGTGAGCGGCAATGGTGGTAACAAGCCCCATGAAGATCACTACCCACCCGTAATGCAATTGATGACGTTTCATCGTACCTTCTATCCGATTGTTTGTCCGATTGTTTATCTAGGTTGTTAACCACCTTATTCGTTATTTCTGAAAAACTCAATATTCCCTTTCCCGCATGGTCACTCATAAATTCCTTTGCCGATGACTTGTCAGTGAAAGGAATCAGCTCACTTCCCATCGGTCCGTAAATATCGCTGCCAAATACAAAAAAGGCCTTTTCCGCATTGATTCGTTTGAGTGTGTAGTAGTCAGTTACAAATATGCAATCAATAGTGTCCCGTCCTTTTTGGAGTTTATATTTTTGTATATTCAAATAAAATCTAAACAGATCCTTCGCTCCATCAAACACAGCGTATGAACGATCTTTAAACACGATTTGAGCGACCCAGTCCGGATATTTGTATACGAACATCCCGCACACAGGGCATTTATCCTTTTTTGTATGTTCTATCGGACTGCATTCGGATGCCAATACATTGTTTGAAAAAACCAAAATAGCCAGCAAAAATATTATCGTAAAAAAGATTTTTCGCACAGCGCTCCCTCCTTATTTTGTAAGCTTTAAAATTTAACCCAACACCGCGTTATCCCAGAACGCCTTGTTCTAAATTTCAACAATTTTAAATGGGTGAAACCCCTAATTTGGGTTTTGGATTAATATCCTTTAAGGGTTAAATTTGAAAATAGTATCCGATATGTGACAACGGTGGTAAAAGCGAGGAATAATATTACTGCCGAAAGCGTCAGCTTCTTCTGAATCGCAGGAACGATTTTTTTTAAACTTTTGATATCTCTGAAGGGCATCAATTCACCCACGCCCATTCCGGCGACCACCCCACCGAAAAGCTTGAAATAAAGCGGATAACCGATATATCCATATTCTTTCTGTAAAATGCAGGTTGGGCAATGATGGGTGGGTATTTCGTAAACGTACAAAGAAATAAAGGCAATGATTGATTCAATCGATACGAAGAATGCAACAACGGACATAATTGAAAAAAGATAGGCCCCTTTCTCCTTTGCATAAAAATAAAGGCCGGAGATAATGGCCAAACCCATCGATAGAAAAAATGCGATTTCCATCGCGTTGCGCGGCAACGCTACTAACTCCGATGCGGGAGATTTTGCATCCGGGCTAAAAAGAGCGCCGCAGCACGAGGTAATGACATCCGGCCTTAAACCTAAGAAATACTTCGTCAGGAGTATCACTTCAGTCAGGATAAATGGTGCAATGATAATCAGCAGCACGTATTTTTTCTTGACGAGTGGATAATCGTACGCTCTGTTGTCCGCATAGTTTAAAATCAGCCAAAGCGCTGCCAGGATAAAGTTTAATATCTTCATGATGAGCGTCGGAAAGCCATAAGCGTTCACATTGAGGGTACCCACCGCACACATCGCTCCGACAAAGAGAGCGCACAGATTATCTGCTGTATGGATATAAAGAAACAAAGTAATAAGCTGAAAGGCAAAAGCATAATTGAGGATTGTGGAGATCAGATACGTCCGCCTTTCAAGGTTTAGTTGCACTTCGCTGCCGCTTTTGATGTCCCAATACTTTACGATTTTAATACCATAATATGAACCATATAAGACCATCGACGCTATCAGGATGGATGAGACGAAAAGAGCAATTATCGAAGGATGAAGTATCAATTGCCCACCACCATTTTTCCATCCCGAAGGTTAATTACCTTGTCTACAATCTCTGATTTGCAGACGATGGGGTCATGGCTTGCGATAAGGACAGTTTTACCCTCAGTCTTAAAATTTTCCACGATCTCCATAAATTTGTAGGATAGGCTGGTATCAAGGTGTGCAGTCGGTTCGTCAGCTACGATAACGGAAGGGTCGTTAATCAGTGCTCTTGCGATGGTCACCCGTTGTATCTCTCCACCGGAAAGCCACTCGACTTTCGCTGATGACTTGGATAAAATTTGAAATAATTCAAGCAAGTTTAGGGCCTTAGATTTGATGTCCGAATAGTTTTCTGCGAGAGGATATGCGGGTAACATCACGTTTTCCAATACGGTTAATCCTCTAATCAGATTGAAGTTTTGAAAAATGAACCCAAATGTCTTTCGTCTTATGTCAGTAAGAAATCTTTCGGGAAGGCTTGTTATTTCACGATCCACAAGTGTGATTCTACCTGATGTGGGCCTTGACATGCAGCCGATAATGCTCAGCAGCGAGGTTTTCCCTGAGCCATTGGGACCTTTTAATACCGTAACCGTATTGGCGCCAATAAGCAAGCTCACCCCCCTTACGGCCGAGTATTCACTCGGTTTATCGATATTGAATGTTTTTCTAATATTGATAAGCTTTATCATTCTCTTTTTACCTCATTGCAGAATCCGGATCGGCGATTGCGGCACGCCAGGAAGGGATAATGGTTGCCACAGTGTAGGGAATGACCGTAAGGACAAATAACGTTGAAATTTGACCGGCATCAATAAAGGGCATCAGTTTGAAATCGGGATAGAGCACGGACCAGCCCTTCAGGGCCGGTTCAAACAAGGTTGAGGATGTAAAAAAGACATGAACATAAGCAAATATGATTCCTGCCAGAAATGACAAGAAGGATACCAACGCACCTTCCCAAAATTTCATCATCAACACATCCGAGGTCTCCCAGCCCAGCGCTTTAAGAATCCCGATTTCCCGTTTTTCCTCCGCACTTAACCCCGATGCTTTGGTCCACGCAAAAATAATAAAGGCCAAACAAGCACCGGAGAGAAGTACAAGCATTATTCCCGCGCGCCAATTAAAGATAGACTTATACGTTCGTAATATCTCGTCTTTGATAATCGGTCTTGTATCCGGCAGCATCGTTGTGAGTTTTCCGGCAATCGTTGTGAGTTCTCGTTGGTTTCTCACCCGGAGCGTCGCATCAGTGACATATTCATTTGAAATGCCGGTTAGATTTCTAAAGTCTTTTTCTGAAATCAATATGAGATCCGAGGATATGATTTCTGATTCTGACGACAGTAATTCAACAATTTTCAGGTTGACGGGCTTCCCCGCATATGATCTGAATAACAGTCTATCGCCTTTGTACACCAGCCGGCTTCTAGAGATACCTTCTCCGATGGCTACATTTCCCACACCATACTGGAAATCTTCCGGTACGATCAATGTGTAGTTGGCGCCGACAACGGGATCGTAATGATAGCCCCAAAGCCGGCCGTTTCCCGAAATAACGCCTCTTATTTCTCTTATTTTATTTAAATAACGAACCGGCATAAGGTCGTGGCGGCCCGCAACAACCCGTTGAACCACCATTTCCGGTGCTTGGTTTAGAATAATCGAGGCTTCTTCCCTGAGCGAGTGAGTGAAGAATATTACCGATGCCAGCATGAAGATAGTCAAGGAATACGCAAGGAGCAATCCCACGTTCCTCCCTTTTCTTCTGAGCAGCGAGGAAAGAGTAAAGTCAATAATGTATCTTTGCCGCTTGATCCAACGTCCCATTTTATTCCCTAATCATTTGGTGGTTTGTTAATTTTTCTTACTGTCTGCGGTACTGTGACCAAAGAGCCCGATGGAAAATGTTCCAACGAAAACGGGTGGTCCTGAAAAGGCGTGTTCAAATCAGCTTGGGACAAATGCCGTGTGTATCGGGCTTCTGTAAAAAGGCATAGGTCGGTGAGTTGCAGCCGACGGACCATCTCGCCCTTGTTTTTCAACGAGGCCACAGCATGTCTTTTCGTAAACAACGCATGGCCATAAAATAGGATCAGAATGATAATGTTAACGAATATATACCAGAATAAGATATTCGACTTTCTACCGTCCATGTAACCGACCTTTCCGGATATCAACCATTGGCTACCAGTTCGCCAACCCTTTCATAATATTGAAATAGGAATAACCTTCGTATAGCGTTTTTATACCAATTATGATGATGACAACCGCTGCAAGCCTGGATAACATCCCCCTTGCTGCGGCTCCGATTTTTGCGAAGGCAAAGCTGACAAAGAGCATGGAAGGGAGTGTTCCCATACCTAAAGCCAACATTAATAATCCGCCCTGCAGGGGATTGCCGGTTGAAGCGGCTTTGATGGCAATGGCCATGACCAGCGTGCATGGTAAGAAACCGTTGAGTGTTCCCCCCATTAAAAACCCTATTAAAGATTTTTTATGAATCGCGCTTCTGTACATTTTTTGTAACGAAGAGACGGGAATACTTTCAAAGGACAAACGCCATGGCAAGAATCCGAGCATATCCAGTCCCATGATAGTAACAACAATTCCGGCTATTATCTTCAGAATTCCCTGCATTTTTCCAAACAGACCGGTGCTCGCCAGAGCCATTCCAAGAGCGGCGGCAGCCGTACCGATCAGCATATAGGACATGATTCTTCCAAAATGGTAATAAAAATACGGTAAAACAGTGCCTTTGGAGTCCATCTTTAAAAAAAATGCTGAAACCAAACCACCGCACATTCCCACACAATGAAGGCTGCCGAGCAGCCCCGTAAACAGGGCAAATATATAATCCGCTTTAGGATACATCTTTTTGCGCTACTTTTTTTTCCTCATCTTTCTTCGTTGTCGGATCATTCGGGTGTCTTGATAAAGATCAAGGTAAGCAGCTTTTATCGCATCATCCCATGTGACGAGTTTTCCACCGTTTTCTTCCAGAAACTTTTGAGCGGCCCCTTCCGTGGCAAATGCCCATTTACCGCGTCGTGTCATCACTCCGGGTTTTTTGCCGCCCAGAGTCCAGAATGCAGTCTCGGCGTTGATCAATTGCTTGGTGTGAATATCTGCCGCATACAGAGAGACGGGTGTCTTTTCAAGATAGGAGGGCAGTTCAACAGCCATGCATCGGATGCTGCAGGTTCCCTGACTGCTTCCATCGTGATATTCGATAAACATGCGGCTAAAGTTAAACTTCAGACGATCCATGCCGCACCATGGGCAATGTCGGTGCTTCTGAATGTCGGCAGGTAGATTCCTTTCGACCGATGCCTGGTCGGTGTCGTATCCATTCTTTTTCTGAGATCCATGTTGGCGCCCTTGTGCCGGAACCTGTATGGGGGTGGCGATTACAAATGGGCTCAACATCGCCATATATAAAAAGTTTCTTCTTGAATGATTCATAGTTGACCCTCCTATTAATTTCTGTAAATCATTATAAGAGAGGCGCGATTAAAAAGGAAGTAGGAAAGTCGTCTGATTTGAAAACTTGATATCAACGGATTGATAGAAAGAGGGGGATTGGAATTCAAGCATTCATAAATAGTTTAGTATCAAAGTTTCGAAGATTTCTCCACTAGCTTCTCCCAGCAGTTTTTCTCTGACGATACCGCCTCTATCAAGAATGAATGTTGTCGGCAAGCCCGCAACTCCATATTTCTTTGCGGTGGCAGAATCGGAATCAAGAAGGATAGGATATGAAAGCCCTAATCGGTTTACATATTTTTTAACGGTTTTCACAGATTGTGCCACATTTATTGCCAATATCACGAAGCCTTTCTCTCTATATTTTTTGTAAATGGGTTCTATCGCTTTCATCTCCTCTTCGCAAAAGGGGCACCAATCCGCCCAGAAACGTACCATAACCACTTTATCTTTGAAATCGTCCTGCAGGCTAACCTGATCTCCCCGCAGCATTGAAAGCGTAAACGTTGGTGGTGCCTCTCCAACTTTTAGACCGTTCTGCTGGGACTGTTTGCATCCATACCCAACTAGAATCATAAACAGTGCCATCAAGACGAGACATTTGCATGTTTTAATTACGATTACATTTGATTTCATACGACTGTTAAATGTGTTAACAACGGTGTCTATCTTATCTTTGTTTTGTAAAGGCGGAGGCTGTTTGTTACAACCGAAACACTGCTAAAGGCCATCGCCAGGGCTGCCAGAATCGGATGCAATTGCCGTAATATGGTGGGCAGAGACTCGAAAGGATACAAAACGCCGGCGGCAATCGGAATCAAAATAACATTGTAACCGAAGGCCCAAAAGAGATTTTGTTTGATGGTCCTCATCGTTGCCCGGCTTAAATGAATTGCCCGGGGAACACCGATAAGACTGCCGCTGGATAAAATTACGTCTGCTGTTTCGATGGCGACATCTGTTCCGGTTCCAATGGCAAGCCCCACATCGGCTTGCGCCAGAGCAGGGGCATCATTGATGCCATCTCCCACCATTCCAACCCGATGGTTTTTTTCCTGTAATTCTTTTACCTTGGAAGATTTTTCATCCGGCTTGACTTCTGAAAAAATATCATCGATGTGAACCTGATTACCAATGGTTCGAGCCGTTTCAATATTATCTCCCGTGAGCATGACCACGTTAAGGTTCTGGTCTTGCAACTCCCGGATCGCTTCAGGCGAATCAGGCTTGATTTCGTCGGAAACGGCAATCAATCCGCAAAGCTGCCTTTCCCGCGCAATCACCATTACTGTTTTACCTTGGGATTGAAGCCGGCGGATCCGATCGTTGGCCAATCCGATCTCTATTCCCGTTTCCTGGAACCAGTTGGGTTTTCCCACCATCACCATTTTACCGTCGATTCCAGCTTCAACGCCCATTCCGCCTGATGCCTTGAAATTTTTCGGAGCCAAAAGTTCGACGTTATCTGCTTCGGCGCGTTTTACAATGGCTTTTCCCAAAGGATGTTCTGAGCCTTTTTCTACTGAGGCCGCAAGTTTCAAAAGTTCCGTCTCCGTTTTGCATTGGGGTTCAATCGGTACGATATCGACAACAGCGGGCTTTCCGATAGTGATTGTCCCGGTTTTATCCAGCACGATGGTATCGAGGTGGGTTGCCATCTCCAGAGCTTCGCTGTTTTTAAATAGAATCCCCTTTTCGGCGCCTTTTCCGGTGCCGGCCATTATCGCCGTAGGAGTTGCCAGCCCTAAGGCGCATGGACAGGCAATGACGAGGACGGCGACGAGTCTTATCATTGCCGGAACAAATTCGCCGGTGATACCCCACCATAGGCAAAACACGACGATTGCCATCGCAATGATAGCGGGTACAAAGACGGCCGCGACTTTATCAGCCAGCGCTTGGATGGGCGCTTTGCTGCCCTGGGCTTCTTGCACCAAACGGATGATCTGTGCCAAAACGGTATCCCTGCCGATGGCGTTTGCTTTAAATGTTAAAAGCCCTTCGCCGTTGATTGTTCCGCCCACCACTTTATCCCCGGTGTGTTTATCAACCGGCAACGGTTCACCACTGAGCATGGATTCGTCCACAGCAGACTGGCCGTCGATCACTACGCCGTCTACCGGTATTCTTTCTCCGGGTCGAACAAGCACGATGTCACTCACTTTAACTCGGAAAATGGGAATTTTCTTTTCAGTGTCGTTTTCTAATATCGTGGCAGTTTTGGGTCGCAGACCGATCAGCTTCCGGATGGCACCCCCGGTGCGGCCCTTGGTTCTGGATTCGAGCACTTTGCCCAGCTTTATCAAGGTGATAATAACAGCGGACGTTTCAAAATAGACGTGGTCTCCCAATATCGGAAACAGGAGAAGGGCAAACGAATAGAGGTATGCCACTGAAGATCCCATGGCCACCAAGACATCCATATTGGCACTTTTGTTCCTGATACTTTTAAATCCATTTTTGTAAAAATCCCACCCAGTATAGAACTGAACCGGCGTTGCCAAGGCCCAGAAAAACCAATTGACCCAGGGCGCATGACTCCATTGACCGATGAAATGAAAATCCCGGGCCATGCTCAGCACAAACAGTGGCAGGGCAAAGACCACGCCGGTAATAAATTTCCGGGTTTGATCTTCAATTTCAGCCCGGCGGGCAACCTGCTCCGCATCTTCCTCCTCACCGGTTTCATCCGATTCATCCGATTCATCCGATTCATCCGGGGATATCACGCCATAGCCGGCTTTTTCGATGGCGGCCACCATATCTTCAATGGTTGCAACGCCGGGAATATATTCCACTGCTGCCCGTTCACTGGCAAAATTGACCGAAGCGTTCACAACGCCCGAAACTTTCTTGTTTAAGGCTCTTTCGATGTTCGCTGCGCAATTGGCACAGGTCATTCCCGTGACCGCAAACTCCGACCGGCTGGTTGGGACGGAATACCCGGAACTATGGATCTTTTCGACGACCTCTTTGAGTTGGAGCTGTTGCGAGTCATACGAAACAGCTGCCTGCTCCGCTGCAAAGTTGACGTGGGCATCTTTAACACCGTTAAGCTTTTTAACCGTACGCTCAATGTTCATGGCACAGTTGGCGCAGGTCATTCCACTAATCGGCAAGGTAACTGCATCATTCGACATATTTCGCCTATCCAAATTTTTTCGAAACTAAAAATAGAATATGGCAGATCCTTTTTGGTCCAGATTTTTCGGGTTAAGTAGCCGGATAGTTAAGCGCTTTCAACGTTGCTTTAATGGTTTCCTCGGTTACCGGGACACCCCATTCCACTGTTATTTTTTTGGCGTCCGAATCACCTTCGACTGTTTTTATACCATCAAGTTCTTCGAGTTCGTTTTTTATCGCCATAACGCAGTGACCACAGGTTATATCGGGTATCGAAAACGTCTTTTTTTCCATTTTTTTGATTTCCTTTATTTACGGTTAATAAAAATACTCAATAACAGTTTAGTAACGGATTTAATGTTGTCAAACGATAAGGATAAATAATCGCTTGAATTTTTTGAAAAAACCAGCCATTTCTAATAATGATTTTATCTGATAAAGACCCGAAAAATTTGTGCTACCAGACAAAATGAATATTGTTTCGCTAAAATCCAACAAACTCTTGTTTTTTTTTAAAATGAGTGCGATAGGGGCTATCGGAATCTACAAGAACATTTAAACGAAGGAGTACTTAAAATGGCAAAACGTGTTGTAATTGATGCTGAAGAATGCACCGGTTGTGAAACCTGTGTGGAACTGTGTTCCGAAGTGTTTGCCTTTAACGAAGATGAAGGTAAAGCAGAGGTGATTCTTCCCGAGGGGGGGCCTGAAGATTGCATCGAGGAATCAATTGAATCCTGTCCGGTGGAATGCATTCATTGGGAAGAAAATTAATGGACTAAAATTTTATTAATAATTTCAAAAAGATACCAGGATTGACATGTTTTAGAGGCTCTGGGGTCTTGATCAGCAGCGCCTCATCAACATCTATTGTTTATCCTGAAATTTTTACCTGACTCAAACAGCACAAAACTTATTTGGGCAAGACCTTGAAGGTCTTGCCCAGACAAGTTTTATTATGAGTTTTGTGGCAAAGCCACGATCACTAAAGCTCAAGGGAACTCCCTGGCTCCATAACCGTAGCTTTAACCGACGTTTCTTTTTTAATCCTTTCAGCCCAGACGTGGGGATCTTGTTTGATAACGTCAAACGTGTCGTAGTGAATCGGTACCACCTGGGTCGGCTCGATTAATTTCACCGCTCGTAGTGCATCGTCAGGGCCCATGGTGAAATTGTCTCCAATGGGCAGAATCGCAAGGTCGATACCCTCTTCTCCGATAAGCTTCATGTCGTAAAAAAGACCTGTATCACAGGCGTGGTAAATCTTTTTGTCCTGGATATAGAGCAAAAATCCGCACGGATTGCCGCCGTAGCTGCCGTCCGGCAGCGCGGATCCGTGTTGGGCGATCGTTAACTTGACCCGCCCCCATGGGTAATCAAATCCACCGCCGATATGTTGCGGATGAACTGTTTCCACTCCTTGGTTGACCAGCCAGTTATGTATTTCAAAGTTCGATATGACCGTTGCGCCGGTTCGTTTGGCAATGCCGACGGTATCTCCTATATGGTCGCCGTGACCGTGTGAAACTAAGATGTAGTTTGTTTCGATGTTATCGGCTTTAATCGGTGCCAAAGCGTTTCCGGTAATGAATGGATCGATTAGAATCTTCGCTGTTTCGGTTTCGATCAGAAAACAAGCGTGACTATACCAGGTGATTTTTAGGGCCATTTAATGCCTCCTTTTCTCAAGTAACTGGACAAATTAATAAGAGGACCCGTCCGAACGTTTCAGTAAATATCCGGAATAACGTGTTGAGGGCTACCATACCATAACACTGTCTTATTATACACAGGGTCATAATAAATTGTGATACGCCTTCAAATCGTGCCTTTCCCTAATCTTTGGGAATGTAGTTTCAGGTATTGATATCTGTCTGAGGATTGGATGACGACATCCCGAATCTGAGTTTCACGAAGAACGCTTAATGGGACATTGACACCTGCTTTGCCAAGAGCCCAGACCTTGCGATAAAAATCGGCAAGGCCAATGACAGGTTTTTGGTTTACTTTGAGAACGATATCACCGGCTTGGAGTCCGGCAGTTTCTGCCGGACCTTCGGATGTAACCCGAAGTATGAAAACGCGCCCATGCGTCTCTTGTGTATAGATACCTAACCAGGGTTTTGGCGGGTTCTTGGATCGACCGGTTTCAATCATATCCGTAAGAATGGGCTTCAGTAAGTCAACGGGAACAAACATATTGCAGGGTAGTGAACCAACATCCGGAACCGCCACCTGGGTGTATAGAGATCCAATGCCCAGCAGTTTTCCATCAAGCCCAATAAGGGCAGCTCCTCCGAAATTTGCATAGGGTGGCGAGGTAAAAATTGCATCTTCTAAAAGATACTCCCAGTAGCCGGCAAACTCCTGTCTAGATACCACCCGGGCACCCTGGACTGCCTGTGGGCCCCCATGGCCGGCAACCAGAATCGGCTCACCCTCTTTTATTTCAGATGACTGTCCCAGCTCGATGGGAGTAACGCCAAGAGGCATGTTTGCTCGTAAAACCCCCAAACCGGAACTATGGTCATAGCCCACATAGTGTGCGTCAAAAGATTGTCCATCTGCTGTTATGACCTGAATGGTTTCAGCCTCTATAATTAAATAGCCAATCGTGAGTATGTGGCCGTCTGAGTCGATAACAATGCCATGCCCTTCTCTTTCCGTACCAAGGGCACGTGAGGTACGAGCATCTGCTGGAATGGTCGCACGTATCTCTACGATTGTTTTGAGAACCTCATTGCTTTTTTGCTCCGCGTTAACCGATAGATAGAAAAATAGTGTAGCGGCGATGATAATCGGCAATTCTCTCTTTTTCATTGAACACCTCCTGTGTTCTTTAAGATTAACGTTCTAAAATAACGGGGACGTATTCATCACATCTTGAATCATTCATCAACACGGAGCATTCGGATAGAGATTTTGCCAGGTCAACCACAAGAAACGCTAAAAGAAACAGAGCCGATTTTCTTTGAATGCGCCTTCAATAAAATGGCTCGAATGTTTAAATTGGAATATTATACCGTTGATTCAGAAGTCAACAGAGAAATAGAAGCGATTTGCGGCAGCTACAAAAAATATATAGATTATAGTTAGTGTCCGTCCAGGGATGAGAAAATTTCTGCAAGATCAAGGTGAGTGAGAATTTTAACCACAGGAATACATTGAGTATTTTGAGGATTAAAATTCGGAGCCCAACGCCGATATTGCGGAAATTAGCCATTTCTGGATCTAGTTAGTTGAGCAGTCGGGAAGCTCATTCGTTTCCGAGATTTCTGGGCGTCTGTAACAAAAAACACTCTGACTACTGCCTAAGTCAATTTAGGTACTGAATTCGTTGCGTTAATACCTTCGATCTGTTACGCTGCAGCGCATCCGACACAAACCCGCTGCAGTAAGAGGTGTGATTCAAAGAGAGGATAATTCCATGCCAAACGAAGTGAATGAATCGATAGATTTTAGTGTAGATAGAAGCAATCTCTATCAAGAGGAAAACTTTACCGACCTAAAGGCCTGTTCCATTAAGCGTCTGACTCCTGTGAAACCGGACGGCTCATTGGACAAAACCCGCAAGACCGTTTTCGTTGGGCAAACGACGCTTGTAACTCCCAATGGTGCGGTGCCTATCCAAAACCTTATTCAGGCAAAAGATCTTCAGCAAGCGGTAAAGCGATTTCCCGAGGCAATGGACGCCGCCATGGAACGGCTGATAGAAGAGGCCAAGCAACTAAAGCAAGAGAACGATTCTCGAATTATTGTACCCGGTCGATAAATACGCTATTGAAAGTCAGCGATTTTCCAAATGCTTTGACCCTGCTGAAAGGGGGCGATTGTTGATTACGATAGCACTTCGCTGATTTGCCGAATGGGAGTTACGTTCGTGAAATTTGGGATATCACCGCGTAAAAGGGCACCTTTTTCAACCATTCCTTCATCATAAGCTTCTCTGGATTCAAAAAAGAGATACCCGATGCCAATATAGGGTGCCGGCTGATCGCCTCCACCGGAAACTCCCTTGTCTACTTCGGTTTTTATCAGCCCAAATTGTTTGAGGTGCTCTTCCACTATTGTCATGTGCGTATTCTTATAATAGTGATGGTCAAATTTTGCTCCTTCTTCGTTCGGATACATAACAGCGACTCTAAACATCTTAATTCCTCCTTTTTAGTAATTTTAGCTCACTTTAGTCACTTTTTCACGAAGTGTCTTTGGTAATGCCCAAAGGCACCAAAAAACGCTTTTCAATCTCATTTTTTGTCCAATCCATGTCGTTTTTTTCTTTACCCGATGTGTAGATCTTGGAAATTGCGTTTGCATAATGCGTAGCGGTTTCATAACCGCTTAAAACTGCCTGCTCGACAACATCCCAATTCCGCGTGTTCGTAAATGCTTTGAATGCCTTCGGCAGTTCGGGGAACAGTATCTTTAAAAATCCATCGAGAAATGCCACGTATAAAGCGAGTGACGCGGTTTTATGATTTTTAACGATGTTTTTAAGTGTACCATGTTCGTTGGTATCTGCAAGGAGATCTTTGACCGCTCGCACCAATAACTCAATGGGTGTCCGTGGATATGCCGCAATCATTTCCTGCCAAAGTGTTCGATCGAAAATGGTATCTTTTATTTCCCCCAGCTCATGATATATATAGGTATCGATTTCAGCTGCAACGACCTTTTCTAACTTACCGTGCAATGCGTTTGGATACGATTCCTTCAATCCGTAGATTTTCAGCGCAAATTTTAGAGCGTCACGTCCTGATTTTTTTATAAAAAATATTTTGTCCCAAAGAAATAGGGTCGCAGATTCCTTTCGGATGAGGATGCAATCGTCTTGACAGAGGGCTGGGGTGGTGAAAAGATCCCGGGCAAGCTCGTGACCCAGCATATAGATCGGGTGCCCGTCAATTTCTTTTTTATCCTCGATGGCAGCAAGAAAAAAAGTGGGTTTTAAACTGTGAGCATATCCGGCCCCATAAAACAATCCGTGCGGTTCTATTACCGCATTGATACCGCCGGCATCAAACGGATCGTATGTAAATCCGGAAATTGCGATTTTACCAAAATCTTTTTGGGATAATTCATCCCAAACGCTTTCTTTTTCCCCAATCCATTCTGAAATTTCCGAGGTATCTTTTTCGATCCAGGGTGCTAATCCTTTTTCCCATTTATAGAGATCCCTGAGCCGCAGAGCCAACCCGCAGATCGAATAGAGGCCTGCATAGCGGGCGTCGGAGATATGACAGTTCTTTAAAACTTGATGCGCTAGGGTATCCCGTTCGAACATGAGTTGTGCGTCCTTATGAAGGGTCCGGATTTAAGGAATCATCACCAATCGAAAGCCCAGCCCGGGCGCAGTATAGTCACCGGAAAAATTAAACCGCCGGGCACAGCGCACGCTCCAGGCATCGATATTCCAACTGCCACCTCTAATGACCCAATCCGGACCGCCATCTATGCACACAGGATTTTTCTGCTGATGTCGCTGATAGGCATCTGTCTGAAAGGGGTCCATGCACCATTCCCAAACGTTACCGCTCATATCGTAGATTCCGAGCCCATTGGGTGTCTTGGTTCCTACAGGGTGAGTCGTACCGTTGCTGTTTTCATCAAACCATGCAACGATGTCAGCAACATTACCGCCGGCGTACATCTCTTCCTTACCGCCGCTTCTGGCCGCGTATTCCCACTGGGCCTCGGTGGGCAATTGAAGTCTTAACTTTTCATGATTTGATTCCGTCAATTTCCGAATAAACGTCTTAACATCATCCAAAGTAACCTGTTCAACCGGCCGCATGTCTCCTTGAAACTGGGATGGATTATCCGGGATCAGCGATTGCCACTGGGCTTGAGTGACCGGATATC
This sequence comes from Deltaproteobacteria bacterium, assembly GCA_024644775.1. Next base: position 1,369 of record JAHEHB010000042.1, on the reverse strand, counting down.
TGGCAATATAAAAATCATCCAACCAGACTTTGTGAACCGGTTTTTCGTTGTCAATACCCTCATCAAAGGTATCGCCCATCATGAACGTTCCGGCCGGCACATGTACAAATTCCATTCCGGTCGCAGGCTCCGTGACTGTTTTCTGTGATTCAGCGGGCTCCGGTTCACCGGATTCACATGTGGGACAGCTTGAAGAGCCTTTTGGAATGCGATGCCCGCATGTCTTACAGACGAGTCCGGCGCCACACTCCGGGCATCGTTTCCAATTTTCCTTCACCGGTGCATTGCATCGGGGACATACCGGCGGCAGCAGGGATCTTTCGCAAGCCGGGCAGAATTTCCAGTTATCTTGGATCGGTTCTCCGCAATCCGGACATACGGTATTTCTGTTCGTTTCAGCCATGGCGGTCGTATCTTTATCGTAAAGGATCGATTGTTATCCTGATTATCCTGTAAATACTGCCTAAATTAGGCCCTCCAAACATAGCCTTTAGAAGGCGCATAGTCAACTCACTGTGAACCACACAGGCCACAGCAATGAGACACGCCGTTATTTGGATACGCTTAAATTCCAGATATAGTTAATTGGTTGATTAGTTGACTGGTTAAGTGGTTGCAAATATAGTTTTATCCGATATTTGCTAAATAATTGGGCACCTGGTGTTTCAAAATCTTAACATGCTGAATTGATTGATATAATTTAACTAGTCAACCAGTCAACTACTCAACGAGGTCTGGATTATTTTTCGGAATCATGGAAATTCCAGGCACCCAAAAACAAATACCAAATGGGATTTGAAACTTCACTGAATCGTTGCTATATGGAATTCGAAAACAACTATCGAACCATTTGGAGGGTATGTTATGTTCGATATGAATAGAATCCGGCATTTGAATACCGATCTGGTATGTAAAACCATCCCAAGTCCTGTGGGCCCATTGACACTGATCGCTTCGGATGACGCGCTTTTGAGCGTCAATTTTAAAAAATCAAAATGGAAAGGAGAGAACGAAGATGACGTCCTGGGAAGCCTATTTGAAAGAACACGAGTCTCGATATTTGGAAGAGATGCTTGAATTTCTCTGCATCCCCAGTATTTCAGCCTTATCCGAGCATGCAAAAGATGTTAAACGTGCCGGTGATTGGGTCGCAACCCGTCTGAAGGCAGCCGGTTTGGAGAATATACAGATTCTGGAAACCGGGGGGCACCCGGCCGTGTATGGTGAATGGTTGCACGCGCCCGGAAAACCAACCGTTATGTTCTACGGGCATTTCGATGTTCAGCCCGTGGATCCTGTAGATCTTTGGTCACACCCTCCATTCGAACCTGCCGTAAAAGACGATCGGGTGTACGCCCGGGGTGCTTCT
>JAHEHB010000041.1 GCA_024644775.1 Deltaproteobacteria bacterium | reverse complement strand
TGTTACTTCCAGCAAAAAAGATTATGAATGATAATAAACAAATAAACCAACGCATGGGACTTCCTCCTTGACTCAGAACGCGTTAACGCACATAAACATCATGCTCAATTTATGATTTTCCAGCTTCCATCCGGCTGTCTGCATGCCGTACCATAACCTTGGTGCTTTTCACCTCCAACAGCAATGGTCTGCTGAAATTCTCTACAATATTCACCGCTTGATGTTTGGTAAGTGCGCACGGGCGTAAATGTCCCGGAATGACCGCTATCGGGATTTTGCCATGTACTGGTTGTGCCGGATGGCACCGTCTCGAGCGATGTAGCGGCCGTATAATGAGCCTGTTTTCGATCGGCAGCATCGAGGCGATCTCCGATGGCGCCACCCAAAAGAGCCCCCAAAAGCGAACCGGCCGCGATCCATGCGGCGCTTCCACCCGCTGCCCCCGCGAGAAGCCCTCCGGCGGCTGCTCCACCCAATCCACCAATGACTGTCCTCTCGCGGCCTTGCATGGAAGCGCAAGAAACAATTACAAACGTAAAAATCAAAAACGGTACGATAAGCTTACATTTCAACATGTTTCTCATTGTCAGATGTCTCATATTACCCTCCAATGTCCAATGTTTGGCAAGTTATTTTGAAGCGATCTCGGCCTCAATCTAAGTCACCCCTTTTGTTGCTGAATGTTTACAGATCAAACTATTCATTAGTCGATCCCCCATGCTGTAACCTTATACCTCTTGACGATTTATTTTTACCACGGGGGCTGAAGAAACCCCTTAGTTAGTGCCCATCCACAAACGGTTATTTTGCCCGATATCATCGTTATGCTCAAAATTTTATCCTCGGAATATCAACCATATGCCTGCAGTTAATCCGCCCACGGCGGATCGCACGTCTTAATCTCGACCAAAATCCCTCGTTTCTAAACGTACACTAATTAAAGTAACTCTAATCATCATTAAAAGCAGTTGCAACATTTCTGTAGAAAAATGCCACACTCTATTTTTTTTATTTAATAAAGTCGTCGATTCCTTCGAAATGGTTACAGGGATTATTCACTAAATTTACTGTAAACCAAGTTTAGAACAAGGCACCGTAGATCAGCTTCGGAATCCAAAGAGAAATGATGGGCACATAAGTGATGACGCCGAGTCCTGCCAGCATGATAATCATAAATGGTGCGGCGCCCTTGAAAACGTCCCACAAAGACAACCCCGATATGCCGCTTGCCACAAACAGGTTGAGTCCCACAGGTGGGGTTATCATCCCGATTTCCATATTTACGGTCATAATGATACCAAAATGGATAGGATCGATGCCAAGTTTCAATACAATTGGCAGAAAAAGCGGCGCTAAGATCAAGATAGCGGCGCTCGGCTCCATGAAATCTCCAACAAAATAGAGAAGAATATTGACAAAGAGGAGAAAAACCCAAGGGGTCACGGCGTGTTCAACAATCCATGCCGCCACTGCTGCAGGAATACCTTCCGTGGTGAGAATAAATGCAAAAAGCATGGCATTGGTGATTATAAAAAGAACCATAGACATGGTTATAGCCGATCGAGCAAATACTTTGGGAAGATTTCTTATTGTGAGATCCTTATATACAAATAGACCGACAAATAGAGAATAAAAGACGGCCACCGCGGCTGCTTCGGTGGGTGTAAAAATACCACCGTAAATTCCGCCGAGGACCAAAATCGGCATAAACAAACCGGGCAACGCTTTCCAAAGCGCATTGATTCGATTTGGCCAGGGCATAGGGGTCCCCGCTTTAAAATTTTTCATGCGAGCCACGATAATGGCCGTAATGAGAAAAAGCCCCCCCATAAACAGTCCCGGTCCAACACCGGCCATAAACAGCTTTCCAACAGACTCTTCAGTGGCCACGCCATAAACGATCATTGGAATGCTCGGCGGAATCAAGATGCCCAGAGAACCGGCTGAACCCAGTAGGCCGACACTGTATTTTTCACCGTAACCGGAGGCAATCATGGCGGGAATCATGATCGAACCAATCGCCACCACGGTTGAAGGGCTGGATCCGGAGATGGCTGCAAAAAACATACATGCCAAGATTGAGGCGACTGCCAGGCCACCGCTAAAATGCCCTACAAAGGCGTTGCATGCATCGATGAGTCTTCGAGATACCCCTCCGGTGGACATAACATTGCTGGCCAAAATAAAAAAGGGGATGGCCATGAGGGTGAAGTGGTCGATTCCGTTATACAGTTTCTGGGCAACCGCCATTAGAGGAAGGGTTTCGTGATACCAAAACGTTACGATAACCGATAGGCCCAAACAAATAGCAAGCGGTGTACCCAATAAAAGAAAAAAGAAAAAGACCAAAAATAGGGTAATACCTAAGCTCTCCATCAGGTTCTCCTTCTGGTGAAAGAACAAAAAGTCTCGGAAATACAGCAACCTTCCGATGTGAGCGGGATGAGCTTGACGCCGAAATTGGACAAAAAGGTCATTTGTGGATGGGCACTGACCAAGTGTTCCAATTCAAGAGTTCGACGACGTATTTTGTATAAAGAATGTTTTTATTCTAAATAGATAGAATATCGCGATTTTAGGCATTTTAGCTCTCTGTAGCTCACTTTAGGCACTTTTAATGATTGTCCGTTTGAATAAGCTTCTTTTTGTCCTCTTCGGAAAGTTCGTGCATGCGATCCGCCTCAATCTGCCGCCCCTTCAAAATATAAACCAGGCGTTCGATAAACCGCAGACTCAGCAGAACGCCGCCCACCGGAACCGCCAGATATCCGATTTCCATCGGAATCCGCAAATCTCGGGATAACAATTTACTACGGCTGATAAAATGAGCGAATTCAAACCCTTTCACGGCTGCAACAATTCCAAAGAGGATACTGAAAAGAATGGAAATGATGATGAGGATTCGCTGGATGGAGGGATCAAACTTTTTTACCAAAAGATCCACTCCAATATGAACATTTTCCCTCACCCCCAGACTCACCCCAAAAAAGGTACACCAGATCAGTGCCATGACGGTAATCTCATAGGAACCGCTCCATCCGGTGCCGAACACGTATCTTAGAATTACCTCCTGAAAGGTTAAATAAGAAGCCAATCCCAGCAGGACAACCACGATAACTTCTTCTGTCTTTCCCCAAATCTGGATAATTTTTTGCAACATAATCAGATCAGATCAATTCATTCGCCGGTCCTGTGTATACCCCGGGGACCAACCCTCCCCCGGGGTATCGCGTCATAACTTATTCCATTTCGCATTCAAGCGCTACCTGCGTTGGCTGCGTCGTCGGCTTCTCGAAGCGCGAACTACGTACGGTACATCAGCGTCGCCTCCTCCTTGCCGACTTGGTATCATGTTGAATGCAAATCGGAATTACTATTTCATCTTATAAATATCCTCGATCCAACGAACCGGGATAATATCGGGATTTGCCTTATGAACCGGCTCCAATGATTTCTGCATCATGGCTTTTTCTTCCGGACTCAATGTGTGGATTTTAATATTCCCGGATGTTTTGGCATATTCCTTAATTTTTGCCATCTGACTTTGGTTAAGCTCCAATGCCTTTTTCCGCTCGTCGAGAGTAACTTGCATTAAAATTTCTTCCAACTGGGTCCGAATATCGTCCGGAAGCTTGTTCCAAAATCTTTCGGACGTGGTAACCAGATATCCGATATATCCATGGTCGGAGATTGTCATATATTTTTGAACTTCATGAAATTTCTTGGAATAAATATTGGAGGCGGTATTTTCTTGCCCGTCCACAACGCCCTGCTCCAGTGCATTATAAACTTCGGCAAAGGGAAGTTTAAGTCCCACAGCACCCAGTGTTTTCATCTGGGCTTCGAGAACATCGGAACTCATAATACGGAATTTTACGCCCTTAAAATCCCCTGGTTTGATCAATGGTCTGCTATTATTAGAAAAATGTTTGAAACCATTATCCCAGAACGCCAATGCTTTCAGTCCCCGTTTTTTCAGCATACCAAAGATCTCTTGTCCGATGGCACCATCGATCACCTGATGGCAAACCTCCGGGCTGGAAAAGAGAAAGGGTTGGTCAAAAATTTGAAGCTGGGGCACGGAACCCACGAACTTTGCAGAAGAAGGGGCCACCATTTCAATAAAACCGGCAGAAAGGGCTTCGATGGCCTGGTTGTCATCATAGAGCTGAGAGTTTGGAAACACCTGAACGAGTACTTTCCCTTTCAACGCCTCGTTGGCTCTTTTTGCAAATTCGTTGGCTGCCCATCCCTTGGGCGTATTTTCCGCCACCACATGAGAAAATCTCAAACGAATCGGTTTTTTCTTGGCCATTACCGTCGGAACGACGAGCAATAGGCATAGAAATACAACGCTTGTAACCACAAAGAATCTTTTCATTTTTTCGCTCCTTTATATTTTAATGACGACTGTATTATAACCATAAAATAGTTATAACATAGCTACCTGAAATCGTCAATCATTTCGTATTGGAATACTTTTTTTGTTTAACGATATTGACACTCAAAATGAGGACACGATAAGATGTTGCTTTTTATATTTCCGATCGATTTCGTGGTGGAGAGAATCAGTTTGACGAAACTTCATCGATTTGAAATTCGCTTTGCAGGATTTGGCGGTCAAGGAATCGTTACCATTGGCAGAATCCTGGGAACCGCATTTACTGTTTTTGATAAGCTAAATTCCGTAAATACGCAATCTTACGGTCCGGAATCCCGTGGTGGTGCATGCCGGTCGGAGGTTGTGGTATCTGAGGGAGAGATCAACTATCCGTACGTTCGAAAGGCGGATATTTTCGTATCCCTTTCGCAATTGGCATTTGATAATTACGTTAAAGAATTAAAGGATGACGGTAAACTGCTCATCGATCCCAATTCGGTCAAAACGGTGTCACGAAAAAATTCAAACGAAGTTTTTCAGGTGCCGACAATGGAACTGGCTCATGAAATCGGGTCTGTTAAATACCAAAACTCCGTGGCGTTGGGCGCATTGTATCCCTTGATAAAAGATCTCGTAAAGGAACGCTCCCTGCGTCGGGCGCTATCGGAAAATGTACCCGAAAAAACCGTTGAAGCAAATTTAAATGCCTTTGAAAAGGGTATGGAATATATCCAAAGTCACTACCAATTATAAATGAATAATCAAAATATCCTCAAACCGGGTACGTATTATCTTCAAGGCAGCCAAGCATGTATTGAAGGTGCCTTAACCGCCGGATGCCGGGTGTATGGCGGGTACCCCATCACACCTGCATCGGAAATTATGGAGCATGCCGCCCTTAGACTGCCCCAGGTGGGGGGGCGTTTTATTCAGATGGAAGATGAAATTGCCTCCGCCTGTCTTCTGTTGGGCTCGTCATGGGCCGGCGCTAAGGCCATGACCGCGACTTCCAGCCCGGGATTTTCCCTGATGCAAGAGACGATTTCCTATGCCATCATGTCTGAAACGCCACTGGTTATCGTGGATGTCCAGAGGCCGGGTCCTGGGCAGGGATATATCACCACCAGCCAGGAAGATGTGATGCAGGCAAGATGGGGACACCATGGCGAAGGCGCTATCATTGCTCTGGCGCCGGCGTCGGTTCAGGAAATGTTTGAATTTACCATTGAAGCCTTTAATTTGTCTGAGCGGTGGCGAACACCCGTATTGGTCATGACGGAAGAGACGGTTGCGCATATGCGGGAACGCCTGATAATTCCATCGGCAGACAGGGTTAAGATCATCAACCGAAAAAAGCCGCAGGATTTAGACATACCGCCTGAATCGTATCTTCCCTGGGGTCACGATATCGTTGCTCCCATGGCAAATTGGGGTGAAGGATTCAATATCAACTACATCGGTTTGGTACATCTCGAGGATGGAAATGTTACGAAATATGATCTTCAGATGCACGATGACTGTGTAAAACGGCTTCAGAAGAAAATCGAAGGTAATGTAGACAAAATCACGAAGGTGGAAACAAAATTTTTGGAGAATTGCAAGCATCTGGTAATCTGCTATGGATCGGTGTCTAGAACCGCCATCGAAGCGGTGATGGAAGCACGTGAAATGCGGGGAATCGACGTGGGATATGTGAGGCTGAAAACCCTGTGGCCGTTTCCGGAACGGAAGCTGAGAAAGATCGTTCATGGTGTTGAAACCGTGTTTGTTCCGGAAATGAATTTGGGTATGATGATTCATCCGATTACCGAAACGCTCAGAGACCGCTGCAAAAAGATCGTTGGGATACCCTGTCTTGGCAGCCTCCATACGCCCGAATACATTCTTTCCAAAATCGAAGAGGAACTGGAATGAAAAAACATCCCATGTTGAAATACCTCAAGGAAGAAGGTCCCTTGGGCGATCGGTTACCATTGATCATGTGTCCGGGCTGCGGATCCGGCCAGGTACTCAATACCGCATTGCATGCCGTAGATAAGCTTATCAACGAAGACGGCATCCCGAAAGAGCACTTTGTTTTTATCACGGGTGTTGGATGCTCCGCACGATTAACCAGCCATTACCTTAACTTTGATTCCGGATGGACCATACATGGACGGACTTTGGCCATTGCAACCGGCGCCCTTTTAGCCAATCCAGAACTTCGAATCATTGTCATCACCGGAGACGGGGACACCGGTGCCATCGGTGGAAATCATTTCATTCATGCCTGCAGACGGAATATCGACTTAACCATTTTATGCATCAATAACGGCCTGTACGGCATGACCGGGGGGCAGGTGGCTCCCACAACATCCACCGGTATCAACACGACCACGACGCCTTACGGGAACACGGAAGAAAGTTTTGATCTGTGCAAACTGGCTGAAACGGCGGGCGCGACCTATGTTGCGCGATGGACCACGGCTCATCCGCGCCAGACCGTGCGTGCCGTTGCCAAGGGAATCCGAAAAAGAGGGACGGCGTTTATCGAAATCATGTCTCAATGCCCCGTCCACCTTAAAAAATCCCCGGTAGAAATGATAAAAGAGTTGAAAAAAAGTTCAGCGAAGATAAAACGCGACGAGGAAGTTCCTGACGGGAAGATTCCCATTGGTGAATTTTGCGACATTAAAAAGCCCGAATGGATCGAAAGCTATCAGAGAATCGTCGATCGATTGGCTGAGAAATAGTAATCCGGCAATTGATAGGAAATTCCTAAATTCTCCAATTCGTAATCGAGTTACTATGAATAAACTTCACATTCATCCAAAATATTGCAAAGGCTGTCTGATCTGTGTGGAAACGTGCCCTAAAAAGGCGCTAAAACCCTCTGAAAAAATCAATCCAAAAGGATATCTTCTACCCATGGAAAAGGACATGTCTCGCTGTACCGGCTGCCGGTTATGTGAACTCATGTGCCCGGATTTCGCAATCGCCATCGAAATCGAGGATGAATGATCGAGCTTCCACTATAGAATTTAGACTTTCTTTTATTTCAAATCAGATGGTTACAATTACCCGCTGTGTCAGGTGTGTCCAAAGCCCAGCTGGACGAAGGAGGCTGAGTGCTGTCTTCTGCCCTCTGTCCTCTTCCCCTCAACGGGTACGCTGGAGCGCAAGGTGTTTGGGATTTCGAACTTTTACTGGAAAGGGACTCAGAGATGAACGGTCTGAAACATCTTTCAGAACCCGGGAAAATCGGCTCCATGGTAACCCGGAATCGAATCGTTATGCCCCCAATGGTAACAAATTTCGCGGATCAGAACGGATGCATCACAAAAAGACAAATCGAATACTATCTTCAAAGGGCGAGGGGCGGCGTTGGTTACATCACCTTTGAACATACAAGTATATCGAGACAGGGAAAGCTGACTCAGCATGTGGCCATGATTGCCGAGGAAGCACACACCATACACCTAAAGAAGCTTGTTGATGCGGTTCATCGTGAACGTTGTCCCATCGTTATCCAGATAAACCACGCAGGCAGACAGACGTCATCAGCAATCACCGGGGAGCCGATTGTGGCGCCTTCTCCGATTCCCTGTCCTGTAAGAAAAGAGATGCCAAAACAATTGAATATTCGAGAGATTGAAAGCCTTGTTCAGCAATTTGCTCGAGCCGTGGAGCGGGTTCGACAAGCTGAAGCAGACGGTGTGGAAATTCAAATGGGACATGGCAGCTTAATCTGTTCGTTTCTTTCGCCGTTCTCCAATAAAAGACAGGATGACTATGGGGGAACCCAAGAAAAAAGAGGGCGGTTTCCCCTCGAAATCATTCAGGCGATCAGAGAACGCGTGGGCATGGAATATCCGATTATTTGTCGAATGAGCCTTTCGGAATATGTCCAAGGAGGTCTGGAGATCGAAGATACGAAGTTCTACGCGCGTCTCTTGGAAGAAAACGGGGCAAACGCACTGCACCTTTCGGCTGCGTCATCCGTATCGGTCCAGATGAACCATCCTCCCTATTATGTTGAAGAAGGCGTCTTCGTACCTTTTGCTGCAGAAATCAAAAAGGTGGTGAAGATTCCGGTCATTGCCGTGGGTCGTATCCGAGACCCGCGTCATGCGGAGAAAATACTGAAAGAGAGAAAAGCCGACTTTATCACCATGGGGCGAGCATTGATAAGCGATCCCTTTGTACCCCAAAAAGCGTTTATCGGGCGTTTCGACGATATCGTGCCTTGTATTTCGTGCAATCGCTGTATTAAAAGTATTCGCCAGGGAAGCCTCGCCTGCACGGTTAATCCAGATGTGGGAAATGAGGGAAAACGGCGTCTCCAGAAGGCGGAAAATCCAAAACGTGTGATGGTGGTTGGCGGTGGGCCCGGGGGAATGAAAGCCGCACAGGCCGCCGCTCAAAAGGGTCATCGGGTCACGTTGTACGAAAAGAACGGACAACTTGGCGGAATGGTCCTTATGGGATCAAAGCCTCCTCAAAAAGGCGTTCTCAGGGAATATATCGATTATCAATGCAGACAACTCGAAAAACTTTCATTAGATATTAAACTCAACACTCTTGTAACACCTGAAATGATTGAGAAAAATCAGCCCGATGTGGTGATTGTCGCAACCGGTTCCCGGCAGATGATTCCCGATATTCCAGGTATTGACAAAATCGAATTTTTTGTTGTCGAAGATGTTTTCTCAGAAGCCGTCGACCTTGGAAACCATTCTGTCGTTATCGGTGGCGGAGAAATCGGAGCAGAGGTGGCGGATTTTGTATCAGAAAAGGGAATCCGGGTTACCCTTGTGGAAATGGGCGAAGATATCGTAATGGATCTCGTTCGGCATCTCTCCTATTTTCTTAAAAAAAGATTAAGAGACAAAAACGTTCGGATCCTGACCTCCACCCAATTGATCGGATTCGATGATTACTCGATTTTGATTAAAGACGCTGAAGGTGTGCGGAAGATTACGGGCTATGATTCCGTTATCCTGGCGATGGGATTCAAATCTGAACAGGCTTTGGTGGAAAGGTTTTGTGGAAAAATTGAGGAAATCCATGTTATCGGTGATGCACGGGCGCCTCGGGAAATTATCGATGCAGTAGCAGAAGGGTATGAGGTTGGCGCGAAGCTTTAGAAATAATTACAAAAGATAAGTAATTTCGATACCTTTTAACTTATTCTGAAGGTATTCAGGAATCAAACGGCGATGGCAATGCCGGGGACTCTCCTCACTGCACAACAAGCATCATATCCGAACAATCCCGGCAACCAGCTTGTACCGATAACCCTCGTGTGGCTCACCCAGACTGATGCATGTAAAGAGATTTCCCCCTGCAATAGAATATTCACCGAATGCTCTTTTCTTTTCGAAAAATAGAGTTTCTGCTTAGATAAAAGAGGCGAAGAACCTTTAAGTCGTCGTAATCGATTTTCCCCTCAAAATGTTTAAAAACAGGGTTTAAATATTCCGTACCGATTCGATCGAATGCATCGAGAACCTGCCCATTTTGATCTGACGAGAGGCTTGAGAAAGGCAGCAGTTCGTCGGACGGGAGGGAAAATCCTTCCCGTAGGTATTTGTAGAAGTGATCAAAAACCGTTGCCAACTTGATGCCAAATCGACTCATGATATTTTCAATGGATTCACCGGATTCATAGGCTTCACCAACGAGGTGGTGCCTTGGTTTTTTGGCTGTCACGGAATCCTCGGCCGATTCAGTTTTTGAACGAAGAGTGGAGCTTTTTATCCGCTCCTCAATATGGTGTTCCCGACAATAGGCGCCTATGACATCCAGAAAAGCCGGACCGTATTTTTCGTATTTTACGGAACCCACCCCATGGATATCCAAAAAACGATCCCTGGTTTGGGGAAAACGAGAAGCCATCTCGATCAGAGACCGATCTGAGAAAATAACATACGGTGGAACATGGATCCGGTCTGCCAATTGTTTACGCGTCTTTCTTAAACGCTCAAACAACGCTCGGTCATGGTCCAGAGCCCCTTCATCGGCGGATTCCGCCATCGGCGCATCATCCTTCCGGTCGTGATCCAGGCGGCCGTATACGGTTTCTTCACCTTTGAGAACCTCCCAGGCACGTGTTGTGAGTTTCAAACTGCCAAACTCCATATCCTGAATCATCAGCCCCTTGTGAAGAAATTGACGCGACAATTGAAACCACTGTTTTTTGGAATATTCCTTTCCGATACCGTACGTCGATAGATCCTGATGACCGAATTTGAGGATTTTTTTTGCCGTGGATCCCCGAAGCACGTCAATGATGTGGTGTGTTCCGAACGTCTCGCGGGTTCGTTTGAGGCACGAAAGAAATTTTTGTGCGGCGATGGTGATATCCACCCGCTCGATTTTTTCGCTAACGCAATTGTCACACATATTGCAGGATGTGGTTGAATGATTTTCCCCAAAATAGTTAAGCAATGGTGTTCTGCGACAGTCTTCGGTTTCTGCAAATCGCATCAGAGCAGCGAAATGGATATTGGAAATACGCTTTTCATGCGGTTTTTTTTGTTCGATAAAATATTTGATTTTTTGCACATCGGCATAGCTGAACAACAATAAACAGTGGGATCGCAGGCCGTCCCGTCCAGCCCGCCCGATTTCCTGATAATAACTTTCAATGTTCTTGGGAAGATCGTAGTGAACAACGAATCGTACATTCGGCTTATCGATCCCCATTCCGAAAGCGATGGTTGCCACGATAATTTGTACATCATCGCGTATGAATAATTCCTGGTTTTCACTGCGCTGATCACCAGGTAGGCCCGCATGATAGGGCCGAACGGAAAATCCTGCATGTTTCAGATTGCTGTAAAGATCTTCGACCTGTTTTCTGGAATAGCAATAGATAATACCGGATTGATCTGGATAGTTTCGAATGAATCGAATCGTTTGTTCCAGTGCATTCTTTTTGGCAGCTACCTGAATAAACAGGTTTTCTCTATCAAAACTGGCAACAAACTCATTGCAAGTATCCATCCGCAGATTCTCCCTGATATCTTTCCTGACCCTTGGCGTTGCCGTGGCTGTAAACGCCACGCAGGGAGCTTCCGGAAAACGATCACGGGCAACAATCAGCTGACGATATTCCGTTCGAAAATCGTGTCCCCATTCAGAGATACAATGGGCCTCATCGATGGCCAGGCACTGCACGTCGATCGACGACAACAGTTCCATCATATTTGTTTTAAGGAGACCTTCCGGGGCCAGGTAGAGTAATTTTATTTCTCCTTGTTTGATCCGCTTCACAATGGCACGGTATTCTGCCGGTGACAATGCACTGTTTAAGAACGCGGCTGCAACCCCTGATTGGGTCAATGCCTCCACTTGGTCTTTCATCAATGAAATTAACGGTGAAATGACGATGGTTAAACCCTGAAAAACGAGTGCTGGAATTTGATAGCATAGTGATTTTCCGCCACCGGTGGGCATCACCACCACTGTATCGGTTTTTGTGAGGATCGATTTTATAATCTCATCCTGAAGCGGTCGGAATTCATCGTAACCGAATACATTTTTAAGTATGGATCGCGCTTGATTGGACATACGTCTTGCATCCATTCACCGAGAAAAAGGGGTGCGAAACTTGTGTCATTAATCTACTGTTAAAGGATTTTCATAAATATTAACAAAATCGAGCAGCGTTTGAAATTAAATCACATTCCCTTCCGTTTGTACCAACAAACTTTCCGGTAGTGCAAGGTGGTTAATTTTTGATGAATTCGCAGAAAGCCGAATTCATCAAGTTTTTAGTGTTTCGTATTTAGTATTTTGTTTAAAATATAGGGATCAAATCAGTTGGTTAGAATACTAATCACTCTCGTTGATGTGAATTATTAACTTCATATCCCTGACCTTCTCACCTTGAATTCATATCCAACATTGATTATGTTGCCCGCATTGTTTTAGAAAAATTTCAATAACCAACCCTCACAAAGGAAAAGGTAACTAAATATGAACGGTTCGGAAAGTTTGGTTCAAACGCTTGTAAATGGTGGAGTGGAAGTCTGTTTTACCAATCCGGGTACCTCTGAAATGCATTTTGTGGCAGCCATTGATAAGATTGAAGGGATGCGCACTATTTTGGGGTTGTTTGAAGGTGTCTGCACGGGAGCGGCCGACGGCTACGCGCGTATGTCGCGAAAACCGGCAGCGACGTTGCTGCATTTGGGACCGGGGTTGGGAAATGGGTTGGCCAATCTTCACAATGCGCGACGCGCCAACAGTCCCATGGTAAACATTGTGGGCGACCATGCCACATATCATCTTCAACACAATGCGCCGCTGACAATGGACATTGAATCAATCGCCGCATCCGCTTCGGACTGGGTACGATCATCGAAGGATGCCGCCAGTGTTCCGGTTGATGGAGCCGATGCCATTGCTGCAGCGTTAAGTCCGCCCGGACAGATAGCAACGCTCATTTTACCGGCAGATAGCAGTTGGGATGAAAGTGTGGGCCCCGTGCCAATACCGGATGCACCGAAACCGGCTGTGGTGGACTCTCAGACCATCCGGACCATTGCCGGCATTTTAAAGAGCGGTAAACCCACGGTGATGTTGTTGGCCGGATCTTTGCTTATGGAAAAAGGGTTACGAATAGCCAGCCGAATTTCTCGGGCAACCGGAGCTCGAATGATTGCAGAAAGGTCAAACAGCCGACTCCAGCGTGGCGCCGGTAGAGCCGTTATTGAGCGACTGCCTTATCCTGTGAAACCGGCATTGAAGATGCTTGAAGGTACTGACCATTTGATTTTGGTGGGAGCAAAACCACCTGTTTCATTTTTTGCGTGGCCCAATTTGCCCAACTGGTTGACTCCCGAAAACTGTCAAATTCATACCTTGGCGACTGTTAAAGACGCCGGCATCGATGCGCTGGAAGCATTGGCAGAAGAACTCGATGTACCGAACGAGCCGGCTGCCGTTTACGAACGCAACCGTCCTGATTTACCCACTGGAGAGTTGACCGCTGAAAAAGTATGGATATCCTTAACAGCGCTGATGCCGGAGCATGCCATCCTTTCAGATGAGGCTGTCACCTCGAGCCGCAGTGCAGACCAGTGGACATCCGGCGCGCCGCCTCACGACTGTCTCTATGTTACAGGAGGCGCCATCGGCCAGGGCCTGCCCGTTGCCACCGGGGCCGCTGTGGCCTGTCCAAACCGAAAAGTATTCTCAATGGAAGCCGACGGTTCGGCAATGTATACGCTGCAATCCCTCTGGACACAAGCTCACGAGGCGCTGGACGTGGTTACGGTTATCTTTTCGAATCGTTCTTATCGAATCCTGCATGGGGAACTCAAACGGGTGGGTGTCGATTACGATTGTCCGAAGGCCAGAGAACTGTTTGAGTTAACCCGCCCGAATATAGACTGGGTGAACATCGCCCAGGGGATGGGGGTCCATTCGACCCGTGCAAAAACCGCCGAACGATTCAACGAACAGCTTGAAGCGGCGATTCAAACCCCGGGACCCCATTTGATTGAAGCGATTATTTAAATATTGCTTGATTTGAATAAAAAAATACTGCTTTAATCGAGATGCTCAAAATCGATAATTTTAAAAAAGTAACCTCCAGAGAAATTACCGAAACCTACCGGTTGCTCTTGGAAAGCGAAAAAGCACTTTTTGAATCGATTCTCCGCAAACTTACAGCAAAACAGATTGCGATACTGAGAGCTATCGCAATAGAATCAACCGAAAGTCTCTTTGCTTCCGAATACATGACAAGACACAATCTCAAGTCAACGGGAGGAATCCAGCGAGGCCTTATTGTGCTGACCGGTGAAGATCTGGTTGAGCAAAATTCAGCAGATGGTACCTGGAATGTCGTTGACCCTATTTTCAGACAATGGCTGATTAAAAACGCACTGTAACTTTAGTAAACTCGTAAAAAGCCCTAAAACCGTAATGCCGGACTTGATCCCCGCTAAGAACGGGATCTTCGACCGGTATCCAGAAGCCATTGAATTTACTGGATTCCTCCTGGGCTCGATTCGGGATCTACCGGAATGACATACAAGCGTGTTTTTTGACTTTTTGCGAAGCCATTAAAACTGATATTTACAATTACCCCCTGTATATAGTGTGTCCAAAGCCCAGCCCGCTCGGAGAGGGAAATCTTAGCTCCTCGCCCTGGACAAGGGAGGCTGGGTGGGGGTGAAAAAGAGGGTTCAAAACACCAGCCTTTTTTTCGGTTATTGTTGCGTTTCTTCTTCGTACATTCACCCTTTCGCGATGATCCAATCTTTTTTGATTCTCCCACCACTAGGGGAAATTCGGAGTAAGCGAATTGAATTCTCCCCTCTATTCATTTTATAAACATATCATATACATATTATGCACATTCACTATGACTACGAAAAATTTATAGGGTGATTAAAATACAGTTTATATCTTTAATTTTCAAATAGTTAAATGATATCCCATCCAAATGGCATGGTTCTTGGTTAATACCTAAACCAGATACAGACCCATCGCTCAAAGGTCTTGTCGGTCCAATTGGAAATTCTGTTCAGTCAAATTTACCCGGATATTTCACTATTCGTGGAGTAAACGGAAAAATGGAGAAAGGAAAGAGATTATGAAAACCGCAAAATCGTTTTTTAAAAGGATCAAAGAAAGACTTTTACCCATCGTCATTGGTACCGTGGTACTTTTGGGTGGGATCGGTTCCGGTGGTGTGCAGGCTGGGGGACTCCTGATAGCCGACGGCGGCTTTGGCGGCCTTCTGGAGATAAAAACGCACAACGTCCGGGTGACTATCAACAATGGCGTGGCTGTTACCCAAGTAACCCAAATTTTTCAAAACACGGAAAAGCGTCAAGTCGAGGCATTGTACACCTTTCCGGTCCCAAAGGGAGCATCGATGGCCAATTTCAGCATGTGGATCAACGGACAGGAAATGGTTGGAGAAGTGCTTGAAAAAAAGCGGGCCCGGGAAATTTATAATAGCTACAAGCGAAAACGGCGCGATCCGGGTCTGCTGGAGCAGGTCGATTACAAGACCTTTGAGATGCGCATATACCCGATTAATGCCGGTGCCGAACAGAAAGTTCAGATCACCTATTACCAGGAGCTGGATATCGATCATGATCAGGCGACCTATGTTTATCCCCTGGCAACGGTAACACGTCCCGATGTGGATTCACGAACAACGGGGAAATTTGCGATTAACGTGGAAATCAAATCGGCGGTTCCTCTTGCGGCCATGGAAAGTCCCAGCCATAGCGGAGCCTTTGTCGTGGTGAATCATTCGGATACCTATGGTCAGGCCAGCTTGGAAACCACCGAAGGAAGCCTGGCCGCCGATGTGGTGCTCAATTACCGGCTGGCCCGCCCGAGAACGGGGCTGGACCTGATCACCTCCCGGCCACCGGATGAAGATGGGTATTTTTGTCTGACCCTCACCGCCGGTAAAGAGTTAGCGGTGCTGGATGACGGTATGGACTACGTATTCTTACTGGATATATCCGGCAGCATGGGCAACGACAGTAAGCTGATCGTGTCACGCAACTCGCTGGAAGCGTTTATCAAAGAGCTTGGCAACCAGGATCGCTTTGAGATAATGACCTTTAACGTCAACCCAAACACGCTTTTCAGCCAATTGCAGCCGGCGACCCCGGATAGGAAAGAAGCCGCCCAAAATTATATGCAATCCCAGCAGGCCAGAGGTGGTACCATTCTCGCACCGGCGATGACTACGGCCTATCGATACGGTGATCCCGATCGTATCTTAAACGTGGTAATTCTGAGTGACGGAATGACCGAGCAGAAGGAAAGACAGGAATTGTTACGGCTGATTCAATCACGTCCTCGCAACAGCCGGGTATTTTGTATCGGCGTAGGCAATGAGGTCAACCGTCCGTTGCTGGAACAAATGGCTGAAGATTCCGGCGGCCTGGCGGCGTTTATCTCTCGTGGAGATAACTTCCAACGTCAAGCAAAAGCCTTCCGGCGCAAATTGATGCGGCCGGTGGCAACGGAACTTCAAATCAACATTCAGGGTATGCGCACCTACGATATTGAGCCCCAGGTAATGCCCAATCTATATCATGGTTCACCCATCCGGATTTACGGTCGGTACGCCGGCGGTGGTGAAGCCACGGTCGATGTCAAAGGCAATATTCAGGGCCGTGAATTTTATCAATCGGCCACCCTTTTGTTTCCTCAAAAGGATACGGATAATCCGGAAATTGAACGCATGTGGGCCTGGAAGCGCATCGATCAGCTCCTCAAAAAGGCCGATCGAACCGATTCGCGCCAACAGGTTGTTGATGAGATCGTCCGCCTGGGCGAGGATTATTCCATCGTCACCGAATATACCTCTTTCCTCGTGTTGGAAAACGATGCCGAATACCAACGCTGGAAGATCGACCGGCGTAACATGCGCCGCTTTAAGCGGGATCGCCAGGCCCAGACGAAACGGCAAGACGAATTGGCGCTCATTCGCAATAAGGCCGTGGCGGATATCGGTCCGCAACCGATGATGGCCAAACGGACCCATCCGCAGACCCAAGCACCGGCCCCGCAAAAAATAGCGACACCAACCGCGCCCCAGCCGCGCGTGCAAACCAAGCCGCGTTCCCAGAGCCGGGATTTCAATCTGAATTTCGGTACCGGTCCTGTGGGACCCCTCTTTGTAGGAGTGGCCTACTGGTTGGCTCGCCGCAAACGCAGGAAATAAAAACCAAACCGGGAACGTGTTATCGTTCCCGGTTTTAACCACAATGTCATAAATTCTTTATTTAGCGCATATCACCTTTCCCATGGGAGAAAATCATGAGCACCGTTGTTTGCGATATTATCGATATAACACTGCCTTCTTTATGGAAGCGAGCAGTCGCCAAGCTTGCTTCCTGGGGAATAACATTTGATGTCTTTATTTTGCTGTTGATCGTGGCCGGGTTAAACCCACACCTTCTCGGGCTACATCCGGAAAATCTACTGGCATTTATCCCCGGTTCCGGTAAATGGTGGCGTCTGTTTACCCATCCGTTTGTGCATGTCTCCTGGTATCACCTTTTTCTGGATGCCGGTGCATTCTTTCTTCTGTACACCGGACTTGAGGAAAAAAGCATCATACGAAAAATCATTTACCTGGTCATATGCGGCGGTTCCAGCTGGGCGGCGGCCATGGTTTTTTCGCCGTTGATAGCGTCTGTAGGGCTCTGCGGACTTTCCGGCACCGCCCATGGGCTAATGGCACTTTCCGGTCTGGAGATGATGCACAAAAAGACACATTGGTGGGTGGGGTTGCTGTCGTTTCTAATGGTGGTATCGAAAAGTATCTATGAAATGATTGTGGGAGAAGTGGTCTTTGCGTTCATGCATATGGGATTATGCGGATCGCCCCTGGCGCCCTGTCATCTGGGTGGCGTGGTGGGAGGAATCTTATCCTATTTTATTTTCAGGCGCTATTATACGAGGACTCTATAAAAATCAGGAAAACAAATTCGCGATCGTCTTAACCGGAAGGAACAGACGTAGCTTCTGGTCAGGAAAAGCACAAAATTTATATCGCTCGTAAAAAGATCGTGCCCGTTCATTGATCGTATCTACGACAACGGCAAATGAGGCGACTTCTGTCGTCGCCTGTAAGACCCGTCGCAGGGCGTCGATGAGTAAAAATTCTCCATAGCCCCTTCCCTGATAGCCGCTATCAATTGCCAGTCTGCCGAGAAGCGTAGCAGGCACATGAGGATATTTAGGAAGTTTCTTTGCCGTCTCAACTGGCAGATCGGCAAGCAAAATGCTGGTTGCAGACAACGTGTAATACCCGATAACCGCATTGGTCTGATTATCGACCAGAACAAATGTCGCAGCAATATTCTTTTTTGCCTCCTGTGAGGCTCTTTTTTTGAAATACGTATCTAATGTGTGGTCTCCACATGAAAAAGCCGTCCGATCGTGTTTCTTACCAAGCGGCGCTATCTTTGGAAATTGAATATCAGCGTCGTCTTCTTCGGTCACTTATTGCCCCATGATTTTCTTGTAGCGATCTGCAGCGCGTTTTAATTTTTTACTCGGTGCAGGGGATTTCAGAAGCGCGTTGATGAAAGCCTCCGTATCACGAGCTGTTAGGGATATTATTCTATGTTCCTTTATCGCTTTTCTCGCCGCTTCCTGTGCGCTTCGAACAACAAACTCCGTAAGCGAGCACCCCTGTAAATCAGCGGCCTGTTTAATTAGCGCCTTTTCCTCAGCGGTAATCCGCGCCTCCAGGCGGTCATTTTTACGCCGGCTGGTTGCCTCGATGTTATTTGATTCGTCCACCAACATGATCAAATCTCCTTCAAGGAAAAATATTTTTTATTGTACGTCATATAGGCGTACAATACAAGATCCGTTCTGGAAATTATTACAGATTTAATTCGTGAGGGAATGTGAAGAATCTACGTTAGATTATTCTGACATCTTCTCACGAATGACCTTGTTGGCAATGGAGATATCAGCCAAATGCTCGCCATCCCGTATTCTCTGAATGACCTTTTTTTCTCTTTCCTGACGTTTTAATGCTTCTTCCATTACGCTTTCTACGTCTTCCGGTGGAACCACCAGCACCCCATTGGCATCGGCAGCCACAAGGTCTCCGGGATGTACAACCACCCCACCGCATTGAACCGGCGTGTTGATCTCTCCTCCAAGTCCTAATATCTTTGTGGTGATGGCCGAGGTTCCGGTACAATAAACCGGAAATTTTAACTCGACAATTTCGACCAAATCGGTTGCCACACCATCGACGACTGCGCCGGCAAACCCTCGCAAATGGGCAGTCATTGTCACAACACCCCCCCAGCACGCGTGCATGGTATCCCCACATCGGTCCACCACGATAACATCGCCGGGTTGGGCGATTTCCAAAACTTTGTGGACCATGGTCGAGTCATTGGCAGGGGTTTTAACGGTTACTGCCGGTCCCACCATGAGTGCTTCGGGAAAGAGTGGTCTGATGCGGGGGCTCATAAATCCGTCGTGGCGGAAATGCCCGACCGTCGGCGGCTCGACTGCTTTAAATTTTTCTATGAGTTCTTTGCTGAAAGTATTTACTCTTTCTTTGATAATCATCTTTGGAGTCCTTTCTAATAGAATTATTCACAGAATGTGGGGAGTTACAATTTAATAAACTTCCTTACGTCGATGAGTCAACGAAGGCAGATTCTTTCTTACTTTGTTTTGATAATC
This sequence comes from Deltaproteobacteria bacterium, assembly GCA_024644775.1. Next base: position 460 of record JAHEHB010000041.1, on the reverse strand, counting down.
CAAATCAATATTTGCAACGGCGACCGATTCCATATTCGGCGCACGCGCCACAACCGTTCCCCACGGATCGACGATCATGCTGTTCCCGTAACATTCACGATTTACTGGATGAGAGCCGACCTGAGCAGCCGCTATCACATAGCTTAGGTTTTCGATTGCCCTCGCACGGATCAGTACCTCCCAGTGAGCCAGACCGGTATGCAGGGTGAAAGCCGCCGGTATGGAAATAATCTGGCTGCCGCGATTGGAAAGGGCACAATAAAGCTCGGGAAATCGCAGATCATAACAAATCGTCAAACCCACAGTACCAAAATGTGTTTCCGCAGTTACAATTTCTTCACCGGGAGCTACGCTGGCCGATTCTTTGTAAGGCGGCAATCCTTCGACCACGATATCAAAAAGATGAATCTTTCGATAGCGGGCGATGATTTGACTTTCCGGATTGATGAACACGCTCGTG
>JAHEHB010000332.1 GCA_024644775.1 Deltaproteobacteria bacterium | reverse complement strand
TTTTCTTGAAGATCGCCCTTTGCGTTATACCAGTCTGCATGAAATGTGTAGGACCCTTCGGGAATCTGCTTGATTTTCACGCGGACAACAATTTTGTCTTGCGGCGAAAATAGCGATACAGGGGTATGGCTATCTCCGTTTCGATACATAAATACATCAGGCCTGATGCTTTCTGAGATTTGCCCAGCCATTGACAGAGGCAAAACAGCCATCACTACGACCGGCAAGAGACATGTTTTCAAAAACCGACGTCCAACAAACCGGTATATAAAAGTGAACAGGTGTCTCATCCAGTGTAAATTATGGGTAGCACTGTGGGTCATCTGTCATCAATTATTTTCGCGAAAGCGAAAGATTCGCTATTTTCGATTGAACCATTATAAGGTTGATGCCCTTTTTCCCTAAAAAGTTGACAACATCGTCGTGCAATTGAATGGTAATCAGAAAAGTGTCCGGGGAACCTCCGTTTTCTAGTAAAAACCCGGGAACGGTTAACGATGTGTTATACGTTTCGGGCCGTTTCGATGTCCAAAACACGGGATCTCTTGTATAGGTTCTACCCATAGAATTTAGAAGCTTTTCAATAATACTTTCTACGGTGTCTCCTTTATTGACCTGGATAACTTTGATTCCGGTTCTTTCAATGGCACGGATGGCGTCACCATATAGATCCTCAAAGTCGACAATAAGATTCGGCCTCTCTCCATTTGAGATGAGATTTGCACTCGCCTCGACCTGAATGCCAACATATGGAAATGTAATTTTGACATTTTCCGTGTAACGGACCCCCAGCGCCACGAGAACGTGTCTAACAAAGGTTCGATGGTTTGTAAGGCCAATGGGAATCACGTCTTCAGTGGCGCGTGGCGCCTCTATTTTTTTTGATGGGTTTGTATTATCCTGATTTTTTTGAAGTATGTCCTGTACGACAATTCCCTTTTTCTCCAAATAGCCGGAGATGGTGCTCGGCGTGCGCTCCTCTGGGGAATCGATTTCATTCACACAGATATAACGCATCGTATCGTCATCTTTTGAGGGTCTTGAGATAATCCACTTGGCATGTACATCGATTTTCAATCCGTTGTCTGACAGGGTTATCTTCTTTTGGGATTTTTGCTCCGCCGCGTTGATAGTCGCATCCAAAATGTTCGATAGAGAGCTTTCGGAGTTGAAAGTGACCCATTTTGTATCCCTCCAGTAGGTCTCGATCAGATTCAAGTCTTCAGATTGAAAATCGTCTTTTGCAAAAACTATCCGCCTGCCGTTTTCCAATTCAAGGACAGGGGTCCGGGAAAGATCAAATTTTAAATCCTCAGCACCTTTGCGTGGAAAATGATAGATACCGTTATCTCGTAGTTCGCCCTTTAGAATATCCGCCAATTTTTTCACGGGAGGTTTGTTTTCTTTCTTTTCCGCCTCAATTGTTGGGGGCCTGAATTCCGGATCGGGAATGGAAGAGACGTTCGATATGCGGCCGGAACTGTCGAAAAGCGACGCATACCACAATTTATTTCGAAGAGATTGATCTGGAAGCAGAAGAACTTGGCCCGGGTATATTCGATCGAGATTGGTAACCTGAGGATTGAGCAGTTTGAAAAGCTCGATTCCTTCGTTATAAGTTTTTGTCTTGGCATTTCCGTAACCGCGAGTAACCAACCGGGAAACCCAGTCTCCTTTCCGGACCGTGTATTCACTTGAATAATTCTTGATAAACTCATGAAGGTTGGTAACAGTGACAAACGGAATGGTTACGATACCGGTATCTTGTCCCACCAAAGTATCCTTTTCTAACCTCTTTAGCGGGATATAGATATGCTGTCCGGGCGCGACAACGTTCACGTCTGAAATATGAGGATTCAAGCGTTGGAATATTTTATAAAATTCAGGAAAATCTTTCTCTGCAATCTCCCCCCGTTGCCTGAATAGTTTTGTTAACCAATCGTTCTTTTGAACCACGTAAGGGTCACAAAGGATATCAACACCCCTGTCCTGCCGAATAATGTAATTTTTGGATAACAATACACCAAGCGACGGTGCCGGCGCCACAAGGAGGCTTAAGATCATTAGACCAGCAAAAAAGCGAATGGTTCTTTGAATCATTTCATTCATACCTTCTTTAAATTCATGTATGCTGCAATCTCTTCGGATGTCTGTTTCACAAACCGATTGAATTCGTTTCCACCCAATGATTTCCCGGGTTCAGGAACCGTTTTTAGATCTTTAGGGCGAACATACACCGGAGAATTGATCAGATCCGGGTTTGGTTCGATTTGAAATTCCGGAGGAAATTCATTTTTAAAATACATTTCCTGAAAATCTAAAAATTTTAAAACATGTGCTGTAGAATCAAGAACGGCCACATCGGTTTTTTCGATATATCCATTTTCCATTGCCTGGATAAGACCCGCCAGCGACTCGCCCCCATGTGGACAAGCAATATGCCCATTACGGTTTGCTATGAGCTCAAAATCCATGATAGCCTGTTCGGTAACTTCCACAAAGAAGACGTTTTGTCGGCCGGCTAAACAATTATAGCGGTCTGTCAGGCGAATGACTCGCGGCATTGAAACAGGGTTCCCGATCATAGCTGCCTGAGCCACACTCGATTTTACCGTCACGGGAACAAATTTTCTCTTTTCCGCAACCGGCTCTTGGTAATATCGATAGACAGGGTTTGCATGAGACGACTGCACCCCGACGATCTTTGGCAATGCATTAATTATGCCAGCGTCAAAGAATTTGAGGAAGCCGCTCATAACAGCGGTGATATTCCCGGCGTTTCCGACGGGGACGACCACAACTTTGTTTTCCATCTCGTATTCAAAATCCTGAGCAATTTCGTAAGAATAGGATTCCTGACCCAACACCCGCCACGCATTTTTTGAATTTAAAAGTGCAACAGGATAATTTTCAGCCAACGCCTCAACAACCTTCATGCAATCATCAAATACACCAGGAATTTCAAATACCGTTGCCCCGTTTCCCAACGGTTGCGATAGCTGTTGGGGAGTTACTTTTTTGTGGGGAAGCAGGACAGCAGATTTTACCTGCGGATATAGATAAGCGGCATAAAGGGCTGCGGCAGCTGATGTATCCCCTGTAGAGGCACAAACCGTTAAGATCTCTGATACGTTTCCTGTTTGTATCAAAAAATGGATGTAGCTAAGGGCGCTGGCCATTCCCCGATCTTTAAAAGAGGCGCTGGGGTTTTGCCCTTCGTTTTTGAAATAAAACCGGAGCCCAACCCGTTCCTGCAAATATCCATTTGCTTCCACCATGGGTGTGTGACCTTCCCCCAAATAAACAATGGCGCTTAATGGCAAGGAGGGACCGATAAATTCATGATACCGGAATATTCCTTTTAGCGCCGGATCCGTGAGCATCTTTCGATAGTGAAACAACCGGTGCCAGATTTTCGAGGGGATTTTTTTTAGTCTGTCAAAATCCTGATCATAAATAAGCAGAATCTGCCCACAATCAGGGCAGGTGTAAAGCAATTGGCTGATGTCATATTTTTGACGACAGCCCAAACATCGATAGATGAGGTCACCCTCGACTTTTGGCACGAGATAGGGTCGGATTTGTTCTGGAAAGTCAGTGATCTTCATGCTGGTTTATCTCCTTTTTTTGTCTGACAAACTTGATTTTCGACGTCGGAATACCTATTATTTATGTTTGGCATTAACTACGGCGCATGAAACGCCAGGCGACTTCGAAAGCGCTTTGTTTACATTTTTACCTTCTATCAGATAATAAAAAACTGAAATTTTTATCAATCATCGATAATTTCGTCAATAATTATTGTAAGTTGAGCTTTGTTTGATTTCAAGGAACTTTAATGGGGTGAAGGGAAATTCCATGGAAGAAATTCACGAGAAGAAACAAGAAATTCGAAATGGCGTGATAAAATTTCTAAATTCAATGTCTGTTAAAGAACGAGCAGAGAAAACAAAAGCGATTGAGGATAGACTGTTTGATTTTGCGAACTTTCTTGAAGCCAACATTTCCCTGCTTTACATGAATGGGCGCTATGAAGTGGCGACAAAAAATATTATCAACAAAACGTTTGAATATAACAAGATTGTGGTTCTTCCCGCATTTACCATGGAAAAACACAAAACGCGGTTGATGAAAATCGATAATATGGACACGAACTTAATATCAGGACCGAAAGGGGTCTTGGAGCCGGATGAAAATCAATGCAAAGAGGTGCCGATCGAATGCATCGATATTGCGATCATTCCGGGTATTGCCTTTGATGAAAAAGGCGCGCGTATTGGATCCGGAACCGGTTTTTACGATCGACTCATTCCAGAGCTTCCCATTACCACCCGAAAGGTATCGCTCGCCTTCGAAGATCAGATCATTCAGCAAATTCCTATGGAATCTCACGACAAACACGTGGACATCATTGTTACCAATAAGCGAATAATATATAAAATATAAATCCCTCGACCGTCATGACTTTCCGGTTCTCGCCCCCCTTTCTTATAGCGGGTTTATTTCTTTTTCCATGCGCTTTAAGTTTTCTTCCTGTCCAACGGCAATAACGGTATCTCCCGGGCGGATCACCGTTTCGAATGAAGGATTGAATTCCATACGATTATCCGATTTCTTTATTGCAATAATAATCAGGTTGTATAGTTGTCGTATACCGGAATCCTTTAACATCACATTTGTTAAACCTACCGATGTGAAACCTGAACAACCAGATATTGATTATGTAATTAAAGTCGAAAAATCAAGATGTTTTGGCGCTTTTACTTAAGATCGAATCCGGATTTTTTTTAAATTGCTTTTAATACCCGTCCCTAATTTCTTGACCCCTCCCGCTATGATCTGATAGACAGTTTCTATGTCTGCCAACCCCAAAAAATATGAACGGTTGCGGGAAGAGATGGTTCAAAAGCAGATTGAATCCCGTGGCATTTCTGACCCCAAGGTCCTTATGGCCCTTCGGAAAGTTCCAAGACACCTTTTTGTAAGTGAAGCATTACGGGAGCAAGCTTACGGTGATTTTCCCCTTCCCATTGGAGAACAGCAAACGATTTCGCAGCCATACATCGTCGCCGAAATGACACAGGCATTGAATTCTGACAAAGACGATCGGGTACTAGAAATCGGGACTGGCTCCGGATACCAGGCGGCAATTCTTGCCGAAATCGTCTTTCGGGTCTATACCATCGAGCGGATTCGACCCCTTTATATGAAAACTCGAAAGCTGTTTGATAAACTTCATTACCACAATATCATCACGAAGTACTCGGACGGTTCCGTTGGTTGGCCGGATGAAAGTCCATTTGACGCTATCATTATCACAGCCGGAGCGCCGGATATTCCTCATATTTTAATCGATCAACTGGCGGTGGGAGGGCGAATTGTCCTGCCGGTGGGAAACCAGTACTCCCAAGATTTAATTCGAATTATCAAGACAGAAAACGGTATTCACAAGGAGAATCTGGGTGGGTGCCGGTTTGTCAAGCTCGTAGGTGAGCATGGATGGGGAGAGTTCTAAATGCTGCGAAAATTGTATACGTGGGTCCTTCACTGGGCGGAAACCCCTTACGGCAATTGGGCCCTTTTTATACTTTCATTTTGTGAATCGTCTTTTTTTCCGATTCCGCCCGATGTACTCCTGATTGCATTGGCGGTTGCCGTTCCGTCAAGGGCTCTCAGATATGCTCTAATCTGTTCTGCGGGATCTATTCTGGGTGGATGCTTCGGTTACCTCATCGGATGGCAATTTATGGCCGGCATCGGTGAAAGGATTATCGCATTTTACGGTCTTTCAGGTAAGTATCAGTATATTCAAAATCTTTATATGAAATATGATGCATGGGCAATCGCCATTGCCGGATTTACGCCCATCCCCTATAAAGTGTTTACGATTTCAGCGGGTGCTTTTGAAATCAACTTTTCAGTATTTGTGTTGGCTTCTTTGGTTTCCCGTTCAGCCCGGTTTTTTTTGGTAGGAGGACTCATCCGCATCTTTGGCGCACAAATCCAGTCGTTTATCGATCGGTATTTTAATTTAGTGGTGGTGGCTTTCACGGTACTTCTGGTAGCGGGTTTTGTCGTCATCAAGTTTGTTTTATGAAGACAGGCGGCCACATATCCACGATAAGGAGCCAATTTCAAAACGTCCCAGTTTGCTAAATCTCTGTGTCAGACATCCGCCTTGTATAGTGAAAAAAGATAAAAATAAAAATTATTAAACCGGAGGGTGCGAGGGGTGTCCCCCCGCCCTCTTAGAGTTCGAAATTGTAACGCTTTCTT
>JAHEHB010000331.1 GCA_024644775.1 Deltaproteobacteria bacterium | reverse complement strand
GCCGGGATGGTTGTCGCGGATGGCATCGGACATGTCAACAAATGCGGTCCCATCACCTAAAATATAGAACGCCCGGAGAACGGTGCTCCGAGGGATCGTGGGCATCAATCCTTCCTGCGGCCCCTCTACTAAACTTTCCACGATACGTTTGCCAAAAGCGGCCGGGGTTCCGTCGTACAGCAAAGACCGAGATTGCGCCATCAAAAAAACATTTGCTTTATCGCCAAAATATAGGTTTGTCGACGACTTATCCAGCGGAATCGAATCTGAGACCGAAACGGCTTTCGTTTCTCGATTAAAACGCTCGGCGGACCGGTGTGCGCCTCTCAAATAAAGATAAACCCAACCCACCGTTAATAGAGCCAAAACAACAAATACGATGGTCTGTTTGCGGCGTTTCATATGCGATGATCCACTATTCGTAGTTTGGCATCGAACCGGATAATCAATCAGATTTTTCTGTCAGGCCTTTTTGCCAGATTTTTTTGCTAAATTGGAATTACAGAATACCGGCGCTTTGGCTAAAGAGGTTCGTTTTTAAGGCAATACGGATGCGATGTCAAGCAAAGAAGGGTGCCATGCCGCAATTGGGATGCTGGGATTCCATCGAAAAATCAAAACCCCCTGGAGAGCCACATCTGTCCCCAGGGGGTTATATCAAAGGCAGGAACTGTGTAGAAGCCTTTTTCGATAGTTAAGGCTTCTTTCCCAACCTAGTCCATATACATCGACTGAAATGATAAAAACCTTAAGAGAATACCTCAATATGAAATCTGCAAATTTTCAACTTTCAGCAATCAAATGCCTACGATACGATGTTAGGCTCTAAAATAATACATAATTATAAGTGTATCTTATAATCATATAACCACTTATATTTCAAGAATAAGATAGAAATAAAAAAAAGGGCCGCCCGACTCGGCTGAACCCTTGTAATCACTGAGTGGAGCTGAGGGGGATCGAACCCCTGACCTCATGACTGCCAGTCATGCGCTCTCCCAGCTGAGCTACAGCCCCGAATTAATCAAAATTTCTAACAAAAGGAGCTATTGATGTCAATACCCTTGTTTTCGCATAAACGTAATCTATGGGAATTGGAAAAAATCTAAAAAAATGGGAAATTATTGACAAAGAACACGATAGAAAATATTATAAATGTTTACGATTGTCTCAACAGATCTTATTTAGCGGCTTTTTAATATCCAATTAATTGAGGTACAAGGCATGGATTTAAATAAACTTCGGATACCACCGGCTGCATTTCGCCAGCCCGAACAACCGGAAATGTACAAGGAGTTTGATGCCACCGAGCTTTATTGTCCTCGATGCAAGCAGGCGGTTCCGGTTCGAAAGCGCCTTTTGCTCGTACTCCCGGAAGGTGATAAATATGAATATCTATGCGGGTTTTGTTCTGAATCGGTGGGAACAAAGATCGACAAAAAAAATAAACCGGAGAGTATAATTATATAGCCGATCTTGCGAACGCCAATTTATTTTTCTCGCTGACGTACCGACGGTTCAAATACGCTAATATTACAGGGAACTTACAGATGCTCTATTTAATGCGCAAACATGCGGCTTCATGGTTAATTAAGTCCGTTTTAATTTTAGTGGCACTATCGTTCGTTGCTTGGGGAGGCTTTCGCATTCGCGAACAGCGATTGATTCGAATAGCGAGCGTCAATGGCGAACCCATTACGATTGATGAATACAAAGAAGCCTATAACGCGGTTCTAGAACAACTCAGGCGCAGCTTTGGAAACAACTTGAATGATGAGATGTTAAAAATGCTACGAGTCGACAAGCAGGCGTTGGACCGACTCATCGATCAAAAACTGTTACTGCAGGAAGCAAACCGGCTAAGTTTCAGGATCTCTGACCAGGAACTTTCAGAGACGATACGCGATATGCCCGCATTCCAAAACGCCGGTATCTTTGATACCCAAAGATATCGATTGGTTTTAAATAGCGCTCGTTTAAGCCCCGATGCTTTCGAAGCCATTCAAAAAGAATCCATGTTGATCCAAAAACTGCGTACGTTTCTTCTTGACTCTGTTAAGGTTGCCGACTTGGAAGCCTGGGAATGGTATAAATGGCAGAATGCATCGGTAAATATTGACAGGGTATTGTTTGAGCCGGACAAGTATAAAAACATCGAACCGACAGCCGAAGAAACAAAGAAATATTTTGATGATCATAAAGAATCTTACAAAACCGATCCGAAGATAAAAGTGGGCTATCTGTATTTTAATCCTTCAGATTATGTATCAAAAGTGCAGATCTCAGAGGAAGAAGTGGATCTGTATTACGAAGAAAATCCCAAAGAATTCATAACGCCGAAAACCGTTGAGGCGCGACATATATTGATTAAAACCGCCCCGGACGCCGCCGAAGCTGAGGTTGAAAAGGCAAAAAAAAGGGCGCTGGATGTTCTAATACAGGCACAGAAAGGGGCAGACTTCGCAGAACTCGCCAAACAGCATTCGGAGGGACCGACCAAAGAGGCGGGTGGCTATCTTGGTTCATTTCAAAAAGATGCCATGGTAAAACCGTTTTCGGACAAAGCGTTTTCAATGAAGGCCGGGGAAATCAGCGAACCGGTCAAAACCCAGTTCGGATGGCATATTATCAAGGTCGAAAAGGTAAACGAAGCTTCCACCGAAACCAAAGACAAAGCAAAAGAGAAGATCCGAAAGAAACTAACCGAAGAAAACAGCAAAACATTGGCATATGATCATTCAGAATCCATCTATGAAACAATTTTTGACGGAGATGATCTAAAAAAGGTCGCCGAAGACCAAAAACTCACCTACCAGGCCACCGACTTTTTTACACGAAAGGGCCCGGTTAAAGGTATCAAAAACTCGGATCGTTTCGTATCGGCGGCGTTTGATCTATCGGATATGCAAATCAGTGACATTCAGGATCTTGGAGATGGTTTCTACATACTCCAGATTTCAGAAAAAATGCCTTCTAAAATACCGGAATTCGATTCAGTGAAAGAAAAGGTTCGGACAGATCTCATAAAGGAAAAACAACGTGAAAAAGCAAAAGCCGACGCCACCTCCCTTCTAAAGGCCCTTAAAGAGAAAAAATCCATGTTGGAGGCAAGCAAACCATTTGATCTGACACCAACGGCCACCGGCTTTTTTAAACGAAACGATTCGATTCCGAACATCGGGCACGAGCCGTCCGTTTCAACGGCCGCCTTCAAACTATCAGAGATAAATGCCTTACCAGAAGATACAATTAACGGACAGAAAGGGTTTTTTGTAATCCGGTTTAAGGGGCGTAAAGAACCGGAACGAACGGCGTTTGAAAAAGAAATGGCAAAAACAAAAGAAGCGTTACTCCGATTAAAACAGCGCAAAGCCTTTGACGCTTGGCTCGCTGAGGTGAAGGGTAATAGTGAAATTACAATCGAGAAGGGGTTTTTAACCGAGTGATGGAGAGGGGAGGCGTATGTCCGAACTCACGGATAATGATCGACGGGCCTTATTGATTCTTGCACGCTCCACCATTCAATCAAAACTCATCAAAAAACACACAATCATCCGGCCTTCAAATCCGACGCCGGTTTTAACGGAAAAAAGAGGTTGTTTTGTCACCATTCACAAAACAGGGAATCTAAGAGGCTGCATCGGAATCATCGAACCGGACACATCACTGATGGCCGGCATCGAGGAGAATGCATTCAATGCGGCGTTCTCGGATCCACGTTTTCCGTCGTTAACAGAAAAAGAATTGCCGGATATCGAAATTGAAATCAGTGTGCTTTCACCGCCGATACCTCTTGAGTTCGCTGATGGGGAAGACTTAAAGCAAAAAATAAAACCGAATATTCACGGCGTTATATTATCGAGGGAGTGGCAGCGTTCGACCTTTTTGCCTCAGGTTTGGGATCAACTTCCCGATAAGGAAGATTTCTTGGAAAACCTGTGCCAAAAAGCCGGAATGGAGAAAACATGCTGGATGGATAGAAATACCACGGTTAAAATCTACGAGGCTGAGTACTTTTCAGAAGGAACGTATCTTTAATAAAAATCATCGTATCCATAAATGCTGGGTTCTTGTGCCCTACCCACAGCCTGCCTTTGAAGAATGTCATCGGAAATACCATCAACAAAACGTGAGGGCTGGCCAAAGACCATGCCGGTGCCCCGATCATATACCTGCAACGGATAAATAATAAATAGATTTTCTTTGGCCCGCGTGGTCGCCACATACATTAACCGGAGCTCTTCCTCCAAATCGTCGGATTTGTCCATGGCGTACACTGATGGAAATCGCCCGTCCAATGCCCAGATAATAAAAACTGTATGCCATTCCAAACCCTTTGCAGAGTGAATGGTCGACAGGGTTAACCGTTTTTCTGATGACGATTGGGTATACACCCTCCCACCGCCAACACTGGTATCGGGCGGTTCGAGAGCCATATCGGTCACAAATTGCTCGAGTTGACGGTAACGGACCATAATCGAAACAAGCTGTTCCAAATCCTTCATACGTTTCGGATGATCATCGAATTTTGCCTCCAATATCGGTTGATAGTGCTCGATGATGGACGCTCCCAATTCCGCAACCGACATGCGTGTTGCATCCAATTGTGCAAATAGGGCCTTTAATCGGTCAAATCCCTCAGCATACCGTTTACGGGGCTTGACAGCGCTGATGCCGGCCTTTGCCGAAGGCTCTTTTGCAATCGTGTCGTAGATCCTCTGAGCAGTTTGTGGGCCGATGTTCTCTAAAAGGAGAAGGATACGATACCAACTCAATCGATCGAACGGATTTAACAGCACCCTCAGGTGGGCCAATACATCCTTAATATGTGCCGATTCCATGAACTTAAAGCCCCCGACCTTGATAAACGGTAGGCTTTGTTTACCAAGTTCGATCTCAAGATCAAATGAATGAAAACTCGCTCTGAAAAGCACCGTTATCTGGTCAAGGGGAACGCCGCTCTGGTTTAGCTTTTTGGCGGTTTCTACGACAAATTGCGACTGATTGTTTTCATCAGCAGCTGTTACCAATAGGGGGGGGTTGCCTCCGGACTTTCGAGTATAAAGCGTCTTTGTATATTTGTCCGCCGCGCGATCGATGATGATGTTGGCAAGCTCTAAAACGGGTTGTACGCTCCGGTAGTTTTCCTCCAGGCGAACAATTCGAGTTCCGGTAAATCGTTTTGGAAACTCCATTATATTCTTAAAATCGGCCCCTCGAAACGCATAAATACTCTGGGAGTCGTCTCCCACAACCATTACATTGTTCTCAGTTCCTGCGAGAAGATAGACGATATCCGCCTGGATCTGATTGGTATCTTGATATTCATCCACCATCAAATAACGATAGTGCTGGGAAAGTCTTTCTCGCAAATCAGGGTTTTCCCTCAATAGGCGTTGTAGATAAACTAAAAGATCGTCAAAATCCAAAAACGAATGTTCAATCTTTTGCGTCCCGTAGGCGCGATGAATCTCAATAACCTCTTCCACGAAAGGGGTAAAATGAGGATAGTCGGCCAAGATGATATCTTCTACAGACAGCACTTTGTTAACCGCCCGGCTGAAGACATTGGCCAATGTCTGTTTTTTGGGAAAGGAACGATACAGTGTTCCGTAGCCGAACTGTTTTCTCAACATCCCGATAAGACTTTCCGTATCCGGCCGGTCGATAATGGCAAAATTCGATTCAAACCCTATTCGGGTCGAATATCTTCTCAGAATGATATTCGCAAAGGAGTGAAAGGTGCCGCCGGCGACTTGATCGCAGCGATCATCGAGCAATCCGGAGGCTCTCTCTAACATTTGGCTTGCTGCTTTGCGGGTAAATGTCAAAAGTAGAATGGATCCTGGAGCAACGCCCGCTTCCACCAATCTAGCAACACGATACGTAAGGGTGCGGGTCTTACCGCTTCCAGCACCTGCGATGACAAGGAGAGGACCGGTTGTATGCGTAACGGCTTCTAACTGAGACGGATTGAGCGCCTGTGCATAGGAAATCTGAAATTTTTTTTTACTATTCGGCATGTTGAATTTTTTTCCACAACCTTGAGGTATTGTCAACTGTTTAAATGACGATAGTCCTGATTTGGATTTGCGATGGTAGTTGCTATAATTTTACTGGTTTGATCCTCAGTACCTTCTGCCCTCTGTCCTCTGTCATTCCGGGTAGAAATGGGAAGTTACCTTCCCAAAGCCCCCACAGAACCGTACGAGCGCGATTAACGCATACGGTTCCTCGGATCATGGATTCGCCCGCGCATACTTGTGCACAATCCGTGGC